>JAPHTU010000117.1 GCA_026196145.1 Gammaproteobacteria bacterium | reverse complement strand
GGTTTATAATTTAACTAGATGTTACAGTATGCTTTCATGTTACCAGAGTGCGGTGGGCGTGAAAGCGTTTAAGTTGACTTTTTCTCATCTCACGTTGAGTAAAAACAAAATATTTTCATAAATATCAGTAGGATATGTGTGCCGGTGGTTAGCGTAATAAATGCGCGGGATCAGGTAGGCGGGTATCTTTTTAGAATTTTAAGGAAGTTGTATGACAATCCATTCCGAAAACCTGATCTGGATAGATCTGGAAATGACAGGTCTTGATACCTTTAATGATTCCATTATAGAAATCGCCACTATCGTGACGGACAAGCATCTGAATATTCTGGCTGAAGGCCCTGTTTATGCCATTCAGACACCGGAAGAGGTGTTGGACGGTATGGACGAATGGAATACGCGGCAGCATGGCCAGTCAGGGCTGGTTGAGAGGATCCGTACCAGTGGTGTAAGCATGGACAAGGCAGAACAGGATACGATCGAATTCCTCACGCAGTATGTCCCCGCAGGCGCATCGCCGATGTGCGGAAACAGCATCTGTCAGGACCGTCGTTTTATGGCCCGTTTAATGCCGGACCTGGAGGCCTATTTTCACTATCGCAATCTGGATGTTAGTACCCTCAAGGAACTGGCTAGTCGTTGGCGCCCCGAGGTACTGAGTGGTTTCTCCAAAAAGGGCTCTCATCTGGCTATGGATGATGTGCGCGAGTCGATTGCTGAGATGCTGTATTACCGGCAAAACTTTTTACGCATGAAATGAATGGTTTTATTTGTTGTGAACCTGCGTAGCCTGGTGCCCAACGGCAGCTGAGCCAGTTTCTGGTATCGCCAGTGAGCCCAATCAATTGGGCGTATTTTTATGTGGTAAATACGGGGTCGGCCAGTGTCGCGCAGTGTCATTGAACTATCACCTTGAAGCCGAATAATTGGTTGTTACCCAACCTATGTGCTTAGCTTTGGTGGGGTAATCCATGATAGGATTTGCGCAGAGGTTGAAGTAATAATTTCAGGTATGGAGTCAGCATTATGTTAAGAAACCCGATTTACGCAGTTACTGTGTCTGCATCAATAGTCTTCTCTTCAGCAATCATGGTTTTTTCTTCCGGATTGTTTGCTGAGGAAGCGACCGTGCCCAATGATCTGATTTATATCGTTGAGGAAGACAAGACCGGTAATTCGGCGGTATTCGGCGGTGGGGTGATCCCGCACAAAATGGTCAAATTGCTGGCACAAATGCCGGGTGAAGTTGACTTTATTGCGGGTGAGGAAGGCGATGCCTTTAAGACGGGCAGCCAACTGGTCAGGCTCGATGCCGACTCATTGCTGGCCAAGCGTCAGGCGGCCGAGGCGGGCCTGAATAGTGCCCGTGCCGGGCTGGGTAATGCCTATGTGCAATACCGGCGTGAATTGTTAACACCAAACTCCCAGGCAAATAGCATGATGGGCGGAGTTCCTGGTCTGTTCAGTATGTTTGGAGACCCTCTGCGGGAAATGGCAGGAGAGGGAGACCCGGATTTTGAACGCCATTCCAGTCTCTACGGTCAGGGGGTACAGATACAGGCTGCCCAGGGGCAGGTTAGACAGGCAGAGGCAGGAATCAGGGAGCTGGATGAAACTCTTGAAAATACCATCAGTCTGGCTCCATTCGACGGGGTTATCGTAAAAAAGATGGTAGAGGTGGGAGACATTGTGCAACCCGGTATGCCGCTGGTGATATTTGCCGATACATCGCGCATGCAGATTCAGGTGGAAATTCCGACTCGCCTGGTAAATAAACTCAAGGAAGGACAGATTGTTGGCGCTCGTCTGGACCGCGGCGGTGATCCGACCAAAGCAAAAATTGCCAGAATCTTCCCGATGGCAAATCTGGGTGGTCATACCACAACGGTTAAATTTGATTTACCTGTCGGCGCCATTGCGAGGCCGGGGATGTACGCTGAAGTTATTATCCCGGATTCCAATAAGCAGAAAAAAGGCATGCCCAGTATTCCGGCGTCCGCCATCTCATGGCGGGGTAGTCTGCCGGCGGTATTTCTTGTCTCAGACGACAATACATCACTGAAGATGAAGACCATGCGTCTGGGATCAAAGGTCCCGGGGGGGAAGATTGCCGTGTTATCCGGTGTGTCCGTAGGCGACAAGATTCTCAGGCAGCCGTTGGCATCAACACGCTCAGGAAAATACCAGGCAGCCATAGCTGAATAATATTTTCTGTAGTGTGTCGTTACTACCAATAATAAAGATTGAAGTGGGGATCAAACTATGACGGTTGCCAATAAAGAAGACGTGTTATCCAAAGAAGAGCTGGGTTTTGCTGGCAAGCTGGCGGATTCCTTTATTCACTCACCCTTGTCGCCGCTGTTGTTCATCGCTTTTATGCTAGTGGGTTTTTATGGCTTGTATGCCACCCCGCGTCAGGAAGACCCGCAAATTTCTGTACCGATGATCGACATCATGCTGCAGATGCCCGGCGCATCTTCACAGGAGGTCTCCAGGCTGGCGGTCAGTCCGCTGGAAAGACTGGTCAGCGAAATCAAGGGCGTGAAGCACGTGTACTCTGTCAGTGATGAGGGTATGGGTATTATTACCCTGGAATTTGAGGTGGGTGAGGAAATTGAGCGGGCCATTGTACTGACGCATAACAAGGTGCAATCGAATCTTGACCACATGCCACCCGGCACGGAAATGCCACTGATCAAGCCCAAGGAAGTCGATGACGTACCGGTAGTGACGTTGACACTCTGGTCGGAGGATATGGACGATGCGGCCCTGCGAACCCTGTCAGTCAGTTTGATGCATGAACTGAAGCAATTGCCCGAGACCGGTAATGCCTTTGTTTCCGGTGGCCGCTCCGAACAGGTTCGGATTGATGTCCTGCCGGAACGCCTTAAGGGCTACGGCATCAGCATGGGACATATCGCGCAGACCATTCAGAAATTCAATACAGAACAAACGGTAGGCTCCGTCGAGCAGAGCGGTCAATTCTATTGGGTAAAAACCGGTGTTTTCCTGCAATCCGCGAGTGACTTTGAGCGCCTGGTCGTCGGCAGTCATGAGAACCTGCCGGTTTACCTGCGCGATGTCGCTGAAATTACCATGGGGCCGGAAGAGGCGCGTCATCAGGTTACCTACTACACCGGTCCGGCTCATGAAGGAGAGGCGGTTAATGGTGAACAGGCAGTGACGATAGCCATTGCCAAACTACATGGTGCCAATGGCGTATCCGTGGTGAACAGTGTTCTGGATGAAGTTGAGCATTTGAAGGGGCATTTGATTCCGGACAATGTCAACGTTGAGGTAACCCGCAACTACGGCGCCACGGCCGATGCCAAGGTGAACAGCCTGTTATTCAAGTTACTGGTGGCGACCGCAGCCGTGACTATACTGGTATGGATAGCGCTGGGTTTCAGGCCGGCGATTGTGGTGCTGTTAACTATTCCCGTGGTGCTGGTTATTACTGTTTTTATGGCCATGATTATGGGCTATACCATCGACCGGGTGAGCCTGTTTGCGCTGATCTTTTCCATCGGCTTTCTGGTTGATAATGCCATTGTTATCGTCGAGAACATCTATGCACGATGGCTGCGTGCCGGGGAGGCAAGCACGGCTATTGCGGTGGATGCCGTACGCGAGGTCGGTAATCCGACAGTACTGGCGACCTATACAACGATTGCGGCACTGCTGCCCATGGGTTTTGTCAGCGGCATGATGGGTCCGTATATGGAACCCATTCCGGCGCTCGGCTCGGTTGCCATGATATTTTCATTGATTGCCGCAGTGGTATTTGCCCCCTGGATTTCCATGCGCATGATTCCGCCGATGCCGGTCCTGCATAAAATGGAGGAGCGTGACCACAAGATCGATGAGTGGTTGGGTAAATTCTATAACAATGTTATCGGTGGCTTGCTGGATGATCCGAAAAAAGGCAAGAAATTTTTATATGGCCTGATTGCTGCGTTTGTGGTTGCCGCTTTAATGATGACCAGCCTGACCGGCTATATGGTCAGGGTAAAGATGTTGCCATTTGATAACAAGGCGGAATTTGCCCTGGTTATTGATATGCCGGACGGCACCGCACTGCCTGATACCATTAATGTGACCAACGAGGTTGTTGACCTTATACGGACGTTACCTGAGGTGACTGCAGTACAGACCTATGTGGGTACCGCCAAGCCATTTGATTTTAATGGCCTGGTGCGCCATTACTATCTACGTCAATTCCCGTGGCAGGCAGAGGTGCAGATTCAGTTACTGGATAAGGCAGATCGTGATCGCAGTAGTCACGAGATTGCTTCAGCCGCCAGAGCGTTGCTCAAGCCTATCGGTGAGGCCGCCAATGCGGTCATCACCATTGTAGAAATGCCCCCGGGCCCGCCGGTATTGCAGTCCGTTGTTGCCGAGATCCACGGACCGGATGCAGAAACCCGTGCCGAGGTCACGAAAATGATGACTCAGTTATTTCGTGAGTCTGACCTGATTGAAGATGTTGACAATTACATGCGGGATGATGAGCAGGAAATCTGGCGTTTTGATGTCGATCTGGACAAGGCAGCGACCCAGGGTGTGACTGTTGAGGACATCAATCAGCATCTGGCAATGGCAATGGGTATGTTCAAGGTTGGTGATATCAAGCAAAAACTGGTTTATGAGCCGACCTATATCCTGCTACAGATCCCGCTGGAGAAACGTTCACGGCTGGACCAGCTGGCTGATATGCCGGTGATGACAATGGATAAACGTCTGGTGCCACTGGGAGAACTGGGTGCATTTGTAAAGGATAAAAGAGACCCGATGATTTTTCACAAGGATCTCAGGCCAGTTGAATTTGTTGTCGGTGATTCGGTAGGTGAACTTCCGGCCCCGATTTACGCCATGAATGATATCGACAGGCGTTTAAAGGACCATCCGACCCCGGACGGTGTCATTATGTCCGGCACCATGATTGGACCGCCTGCACACGATGATGTATCCGGTTTTGAATGGTCAGGTGAGTGGACAGTCACCTATGAGACCTTCCGTGACATGGGTATTGCCTTTGCAATTGCCCTGGTCGCGATCTATATGCTGGTGGTCTGGCAGTTTGGTAACTTCTCTATCCCGCTGGTTATTATGGCGCCTATTCCATTGACACTACTGGGTATTTTGCCGGCCCACTGGTTACTGGGTGCAGACTTTACTGCGACATCCATGATTGGCTGGATCGCACTGGCGGGTATCATTGTACGTAACTCGATTTTGTTGATTGACTTTACAATTACCCTGGTCGGCAAGGATATTCCGCTTCGTGAAGCGGTGATTATGGCAGCCAAGCTGCGTACCCGCCCGATTATGATCACGGCACTGGCATTGGTGCTAGGCTCCGCGGTTATATTGACTGACCCGACTTTCCAGGGGATGGCTATTTCACTGTTGTTCGGTGTCTTTGTCTCGACCCTGCTAACATTGATAGTCGTTCCTTTGGGTTGTGTTAGTCTGGGTGAGCGTATTTTTCAATGTTCTTCTGTTGAAGATCGGTCTGTGTGTAATGACAACGGTGATAGCGCGGACCAGACGGCTGTAGCAGATGAATCATAATTTCTCTAAGGGTGAATTAAGAGGTCAGTATCATGCATGTCGATAGCTTAACTATTGCAGCTATTGTTGTTGGCTTTCTCGCCCTGTTTGTGTTGATCATTGCGCACACCAACGGGCGCAGGGAGTACCGACAGAAAATTGCCGAGCTTGCGAAGCGCATGGACGCCCTGCATGAGACCCAGGCAGCGCATGGCCTGCATCCGCATGAGTTTCGTGAACTTTGTTGCGCGATTCACGAGTTGTACCCCCAGGTACTGCACGGGGTTGATTATCACATTGGGGATGACGGAGATGGGCCTTATATCAGGGAATGGTATTTTGAGGCGCCACAACCCGATGATGCGACACTAAAAGCCGCAATAGAGAAACACCGCGAGGAAATGCACTCCAATAATTACCGCGAGTACCGGCGAGCTGCCTATCCCAGTATTGAAGATCAGCTGGACGCGATACACAAGGCACGCCTGGGTGACGATAGTCATTTACAAATTATCGAGGCGCAGATTCGCAAGGTGAAAGAGAAATTCCCGAAGGGAAAGAAATGCAACCCCGAGGGTTGCATGTAAGGCCTATTGGTCAGGAGCGATAATCCGCATTTATGCTCACATAGTCATGTGACAGGTCGCTGGTGAGTATTTCGATTTCTGCCTCACCCTGGTTCATATTAATATGTATGGTGATTTCATCACGCTGCATGACACGCGCGCCATCCTCCTCAAGATACCACTCATCACGTTCACCCTGACGGACGATGCATATGTCGTCCAGATAAATATCGACTCTGGATAAATCAAACTCATCCACAGGTGCACGACCAACAGCGGCAAGGATGCGGCCCCAGTTCGGATCCTGTCCGAAAAGGGCTGTTTTCACCAGTGGAGAAAGGGCGACGGTGTAGCCGATTGTTTTGCACTCTCCCCTGTTACGTCCACCGCTCACCTTGATGCGTGCCAGTTTGGTCGCACCTTCGCCATCAAGAATAATCATTTCAGCCAGTTGTCCACAGACCAGGGATAATTTAGCGGTAAATACCTGCAGCGACATATCGTCATCCCCCAGTGTCAATTCGCCCTGGCCGGTTGCGCTAACCACGCAGGCATCGTTCGTTGAGGTATCGCCATCTACCGTAATGCAGTTAAAACTATCGTCGACGGCCCTGGACAGCGCATTCTGTAACAGTGTGCGGGGAATATTGGCATCAGTAGCTATGAATGCCAGCATGGTGGCCATATCCGGATGGATCATGCCAGAGCCTTT
>JAPHTU010000068.1 GCA_026196145.1 Gammaproteobacteria bacterium | reverse complement strand
GGGCTGTTCGCCTGCCTCGTCTTTAATATGCATACCACTGGTGGGCATGGCGTTGGTCCAGCTTATTCAGCCCGTATTTCACTGCCAGGTCCAATGCCTCCTGGTATTCATCGGGGCGTAGGTTTCGGTCCAATGGTGGATTGTCGTCGGCACGATAACAGGGATGATATTGGTCCATCAGGTTAAGGTAGGTGTCGGAGGAGATTTCATTGGCGAGGTAGTCTAGCACCTTGTCGGTGCCGGCGATGCGGCCGGGCAGCACCAGGTGGCGCACCAGCAGGCCTCGTTTCGCAACGCCGTGTTCATCAAGTTGCAGGTCGCCTACCTGGCGGTGCATCTCCTTGACCGCATCAAAGTTGGCTCCTGTGTAGCCGCGCACCCTGGAATATTGTCGGGCGTTGTTCGAGTCGCCGTATTTCATGTCGGGCATGTAGATATCGATAATGCCATCCAGCAGTGCCAGCGCTTCCGGGCTGTCGTAACCGCCTGTGTTGTAGACCAATGGAAGATGCAGGCCCTGTCTGGCGGCGATCTCAACGGCTGCGATGATTTGCGCCACGACATGGCTGGGTGTAACGAAGTTGATGTTGTGACAGCCCTTTGCCTGTAGCTCGAGCATCATCGCGGCCAGTTCGTTTGCTTCGACCTCGTGGCCGATGCCTTTTTGGCTGATCTCCCAGTTTTGGCAGAAGGCACAGCGTAGGCTGCACCAGGAGAAAAAAATGGTGCCCGAGCCGTGCGACCCGCGCAGGGGATCTTCTTCACCATGGTGAGGGCCATGGTTGTGTACCACGGCGCGTGCGCCGGTGCGGCACACGGCGCCCCTGGTGGTCTCAAAACGGTTGATATAGCAATAGCGTGCGCACAGGTCACAGTTGGTCATGTGTTCATCGGCCTGTGTGGCCCGTACCAGCAGTTGGTTGTTCTCCAGCAGGGTGAGGTAGGCAGGTTTGAACGGCTGGTTACTGTTGCTCATTTAATGCAAGTGTTTTCTGTGACGCACTCGACCATCCATATTGAATCGTCTTGCTCCGGCTTGCGCAGGAGGGGGATATGTCACACGGTTATTGCTCAAAGGTGCCCATCAGTTGTGCCTGCTCGATGATATGACCTTGCATGGCCGCTTCGAGCCTTGCCTTGGTGGGTTTGATCATGTCAGGGAGGACCGTGTCCAGGGCATATAGTTTGAAAAAATAGCGATGACTGCCGATGGGTGGGCATGGGCCACCGTAGCACATGCGCTGCCAGTCGTTGAGTCCTTCCCGGGTGCCTGCCGGCAGTAGGTCCGGGGTCATGTGTTCGACCAGTGTGTTGCTATCGGGCGGGATGTTATAGAGCAACCAGTGTACCCAGGTCATTTTGGGCGCGTCCGGGTCCGGCGCATCGGGATCATCGACGATAAGCACCAGGCTTATTGCCGCTTCCGGTACATTCTCCCAGCTCAGTGGTGGTGAGATATCGTCCCCCCGGCAGGTGTATTGGACCGGTATGTCAGCGCCGTTTTCAAAGGCCGTAGATTTCAGGATGAGCGCCATTTTCCTCTCCTGTGGTCAGCTTCAGTATTTAGCATATTATTACTGATAAGCGTAGCACATTAGCTTAAATGGAATATACATCATGATGCTTGAGCCAATTCAGCCATCTGCCATTGTTGATACGGTCCTGACACGGGACCGGCGTGTATTGGTAGTCGGCGCGCCAGGGGTCGGTAAATCAACCCTGGTCACAGGGTTGGCGCAGACCTTGTACGCCAATAATCGGCAGTGTTGGTGTATCAGCGCCGATCCGGGTTCGCCTGTTTTTGGTGTACCGGGTGTTGTCGCCCTGGGTGGCTGGCAAACTGATCACTGGCATGTGACCGCGATGGAGGCGTTATGCACGCTGGATGCCGGTCGCTTTCGCCTGCCGCTGGTGTCAGCGGTGCGTCGCTTGTTATCAAAATCTCTTGATGGCGTCGTACTCATCGATGGGCCCGGTGTTACACGTGGCATCGTCGGCCGTGAATTGCTTGAAGGACTGCTCGAGGCTACTGAGGCTGATGCAATCCTGGTTGTTACACCCGACGTGTCGG
>JAPHTU010000166.1 GCA_026196145.1 Gammaproteobacteria bacterium | reverse complement strand
TGCCTGGTACTGGCACTTTGTAGATGTGGTCTGGCTGGGGCTGTTTATATTCGTTTACTGGGTATAACCGGACTGATCTTGATCAGGGGTGCTGTGATTTTCACAGCGCCCCTTTTGTATCTCAGGTTAACGGATATTGGGTTGGAACCAGCCCGCGTATTGGCCAAGCATCAGGAAGGCGAACAGACCGACGGATAACCCAACACGCCATGTCAGGGCTTTTACCATGCGGTCCGAGTCATCATGATCTTTCATCATGAAGAACAGTGCGGAGCCCAGACTACCAAGTATGACCAGTAGCGTGATGATGACGATTAGCTTTTGCACAACCTATGCCTCATATAATTTCTGAAACCAGCAGTATAGTCTAGCAATGGCCCGTTTCGGATAATTATGGCAAAAAAACGTTTTAAGCCCGGATTGGCAGCAATTGTAGTGACAATATTGATGTTGGCGGTTGTGCTTTATCTGGGGAGTTGGCAAATGAGTCGCTCGAACGAGAAGCAGGCCTTGATCGATAGTTACAAGGCCGCGCCGTCCATGCCGCCTGTTGGATTAAATGCGTTATCCGGGGACTGGGAACAGTATCGTTTCAGAAAAGTAGAATTGAGTGGCAGGTATGACAATAAGCATCAGTTGCTTCTGGAAAACCAGATTCATCAGAATCAATCGGGCTTCATGGTGTTGACCCCTTTCAAACTGGATAAACCAGGGAGCGGCTATGTGCTGGTGAACCGGGGTTGGGTTGAGCGTGATACCGCTAATAAGGTATTGCCGCAGATTGGCATTACGGATGCGCATCGAACAATTCGCGGGCTGGTGAATCACCTGCCGGACGTTGGTATCAGGATGGGGTCGCTGGATGACTCAATGCCTGGCTGGCCCAAGGCCGTTCCATACCTGGACAGTAACTGGCTTGCGCTGCAATTGGCGAATGACATTAAACCCTGGGTGGTGCTGCTGGCTGAAGGTGAAGAGGATGGTTTTGTCAGGCAATGGCAACCTTCTGTGCGGATGGGTCCCGAGCAACACAAGGGTTACGCCTTTCAATGGTTCTCCCTTGCGGTCGCCTTGCTGGTTTTATTTGTTATAGCCAGTTTAAAGTCGGAAGTCGATGCTGAAGATGAACAGGATTTACAGGGGTAACAGGGACGCATGAACCCACGTATAAGAATGATACTGGTTATCGCCGTATTTGTAGTATCGCCAATAGGGGCATGGCTGTTTCACAGTGGTGTGCTGGAGTTTGAGCACACCCCTGGACAGGGTAAAAACTATGGCGATCTGGTGCACCCTGCGAGACCGCTGGATGGTTTTAAGTTATTTGATGAACAGGGTAACCCTGTTGATAGAGAGATCTTTCTTGGTCAATGGACCATGCTGGAAATAGCCAACCGCCAATGCGTTGAGGACTGCAAGAAAAATATATACAAGATGCGCCAGATCCGCCTGGCATTAGGTAAGGATGCCTATCGTGTACAGCGCATGGTATTGACAGAGGATATGGGTGCTGTGAAAGGTATTTTATCTGACAATCCGGGTACATTACTTTTCAGGATCGCCGAGTCTGCCATGCCCATGTTGAAGAGTTTTCCTGATTTTGTTGAGGGTGATATTCCCTCAGTGGCAGGAAGGATATATATTGTGGATCCACTGGGAAATTTAATGATGAAATATCCTGAAAATGCAGATCCATCGAATGTGCTGAAAGATCTGCGACAATTACTCAAAGCGACCTGGATACGCCCAAAAACCTGATAGTGCGGATAGTCAAATGAGCCAATACGCCATCACGAATCGGTCAACACTGGCCAGCTATTATGAGCTGACCAAGCCCAATGTTGTTTTACTTATCGTTTTTACAGCGATTGTCGGAATGATGCTGGCAACCCCCGGCATGGTGCCATTACCGGCCCTCATTTTTGGTTCCATCGGTATTGGTCTGGGGGCTGCTTCAGCCGCAGTGATAAACCACCTCGTGGACCAGAAAATTGATATTCGAATGGGGCGGACAGAGAACAGGCCGATGCCAACCGGGCAGGTTGACAGTATACAGGCCGGCGCATTCGCCCTGATTCTGGGCAGTCTGTCCATGCTGATCCTGGTGGGCCTGGTAAATCTAATGACCGCCGCCCTGACATTTGCATCGCTCATTGGTTATGCCTTCATCTATACCATGTACCTGAAGCGCGCCACTCCACAGAATATCGTGATTGGCGGTATTACCGGTGCCGCTCCACCTGTGCTGGGTTGGGCTGCAGTGACGGGTGAGATCCACCCGCATGCCCTGTTGCTATGTCTTATCGTCTTTGTCTGGACACCGCCGCATTTCTGGGCGCTTGCGATAGCCAAGAAGCACGAATATGAGAAGGCGCGCCTGCCCATGTTGCCCGTTACCCACGGCGTGGCATATACACGATTACATGTTCTGCTCTACACAATTTTACTGATCCCGGTCTCGCTGTTGCCATTCGCCGTGAAAATGAGTGGCTGGTTATATTTTATTGGCGCCCTGGGTCTCGGTCTGGTTTTTTTGTATTACGCCATACAAATGATGCGCTATCCGGAAGACGATGTGCGCCTGCCAATGAAGACCTTTGGCTATTCAATCGTGTATTTGATGGCGCTGTTTGCGGTTTTGCTGATAGATCATTATATCCCGGTGCTGATGTCATTCTTCTAGCACGGGAGCAAGGGAAAAATTACTTTATACGAGCATTAGTGAGGAGATACTTTGAGCGCTTTCAGGCAGGCTAAATGGCCACAATTCATTTCTTTTAAACCATTCATTGGGGATTATTCATGAAGACAACAGTGATAACAGGCATCGTCCTGGCAGCCGGTATGCTGTCCTCTGCGGCCATGGCTGCAGGTGACGTAACGGCTGGCAAGGATAAGGCACAAACATGCGTGGGTTGCCACGGTACACCGAATGTATCTAACGTATATCCAACTTACAAGGCGCCCTTGATTGGCGGGCAGTCCAGCGCCTATATCATCAACGCACTCAAGGCCTATGCCGATGAGAGTCGCTGGCATCCAACCATGCAGGCGCAGGCCAAATCCATGTCTGATGCAGATATGGCTGATATTGCGGCCTATCTGGAATCACTTGGTAAGTAAGGGGAACATAATGAAGATACAACACATGGCTTTTTCTATTATTTTGATGACCTCTGCCCCCGCAGCGATGGCTTTTAAAGGTGACGCTGCGGCCGGTGAGGCCAAATCAGTAACCTGTGCGGCATGCCACGGTAAAGACGGAAATAGCGTAATAGCTATTAACCCATCCCTGGCCGGGCAGAATTATTCATATCTGGTACAGGCCCTTAGGGATTACCGTTCAGGTGCCCGTAATAACCCGATTATGAAGGTTCAGGCCGCCCCCCTGAAGGACGAGGATATCGAAAATCTGGCAAAATACTTTTCCACACAGCCTGGAAAGTTGAAATCCCTGTCTGCCAGGTGAATTTATTGCCGGTTCGTGAAAAAAGCCCGTTTTGCGGGCTTTTTTTATGGTTATTAATCCAGGTCAAGTTTTGCTCAATCAGTTGCCATTGCCTGATGGAAATCATGATTCCATGTTGTATGATAGCCGGAGAGGAGGAGCGCACTGCTGTCAGTACGAGGTAGGAACTCGCCTTGTTTATCATTAATGATTAAGCAAAAACTAGGAGACCGAAAAAATGACTTTGAAGAAAATTTTAGCGACCGCAGCTGTAGTCGGTACCGTTGTATGTGCAGCACCTGTAGCTATGGCGCATGACGTTGGCGCTGGCGCAGCTCCTGCCCCTTATTACGGCGGCTATGGTTACCCATATGGTGGTCGTGGTTGGGACAGTGGTAGCGACTGGGAAGACGGTTCTTTCATGGGTGATACCCGTGGTTCTGGCCGTGGTACCGGTAGTGGCGAAGGCGAATTCAACATGAACTTCAGCGGTAAAGGCCGCGGTAACATGGACGCCAACACTGACTGGGATGGTTCTGGCTATGGTGGTAGCAACAATCCTTACTATGGCGGTGGTCGTGGTTATGGCGCACCTTATGGTTACGGTGCACCTCGTATGGCTCCTCCTGCAGCTCCTGCAGCACCAGCCAAGAAGTAATATTCCTTAGGGAAGTATGCATTCGGGCATGATGCCTGAATTCAAGGGATTGTAATTAAAGTCGGCGCAAGGATGCGCCGGCGCAATTCTTTCTATCGCTATCTCATCTCAGGGTCGAAAGCCGATCCACCGTCTGATCCATACAGTCATGGCAGATGGTTTCATACATGATTCAACACTATTAAGGTTATGTAATGTGGCTAGTGATGTGCGGCAAGCACCGCTCATGGTCAGCTGATATGCCACTGATCACATGAGCTCCCGAGCCGGGTGCGGTTGGGATTTGGTCGAGGCCATAAAAACTGCTGGCGATGTGCCCGCAGATAGCTCAGCCCCTATAATTTAGACGATCCCTGGAATTTCCTGGTCCAGCATATCGAGTAGTTGTGAGTAACGCTCACGCAAACGCTTATGGCTGTTATGGACCCGCTGTAGCAATTCCTCACGATTTTGCATCATGCGGTGAAAAGACGCACGCCTGCGGTTAATCATACGCTCATAGGCTGCGATAGCGGGGGGGTAACTTGGGCGTATGCCCTCCTCAAAATTTCTGACCTGCATTTCCATCAGCTTGAGCTGATTGGTAATGGTCTGTTCAACACTCTGCCTGCTGTCATAGGATTGTTCCAGGATTGCGGTGTGAATCTCCTTGATCCGCTGATCGTGGGTATCGATTACCCTGTCGAGAGTCTCGCTGGTCGATACAATATTTTCTTCAGCCAGTGTGGCCGTCGCTACAGTTGGGGATGTTTGACTGTTCGCATTCTCATCAATCATGTCGCTATGGACAGTTTGAGTGGTTTTATCAACGGCAGAAAGATTGCCATCAGCCGAATTGACACTGACCGTAGTGACTTCATCTATGGTGGTGATAGGTGCTGTAACACTATCAGGCTGATCACTTGCTAAAGCCGGTTCATTCTCAAGTGGTAATAAATTATTGGCGGTATTTACGGCCTGTGGTACTTCATCAGTGTTCTCGGCGGCAACAGATATCTGATTTTCAGACGTTGCAGAGTGATTGACGCTGTCTGGAGATACCGCCGCCTCCTCTGACAGCAGGGCGGGGAGCCCGACTTGTTCTGTTTCGGTTATCGGGGTACTTTCCTGACCAAACGCCATCCGCGCATCAGCCAGTATTGGCTTGCTATCGTGTATGGCAGCGACACGATCAAGCTCGACCTTGTTGTCCATGACAGCGGAAAGTAACAGGGTAAGTAATCCTGTCATTGCAATAAACGATATGGCAATCAGATATGGGGCATACAGGTGTGTTATGGAGCCGGCAGTAGAGGGTTTGAGATCAACAGGTGGGCTTATTGCGGTATAGGCCTGGTGCTCCATGGTGCCTGAGGCAGGCTGCCCGCTATCGGTAGGTGCGGTCGTTTTGACATCGGCTTGCTGCTCCGTGCCTTCGGCGGCGGGGGCTTCAATATCAATCGGCCCGGTTGTTGCGGCATAGGCCTGGTGCTCCATGACCACGGCAGTAGAGGAATCATCAGCCGACTGCTGTTTTACCTGTTTGTTGCTGGCAACAGATTGCCCTGAATTTTCCTTTGTCGTCACGAAATGCTCCACTGGTAGAAATATGGCACCCAACACCATAAGTATATTAGAGAATACTAAACCATTTCAATGGAACATGACTAAAACAGGTTAAATAACCCGGCCCAGCGAGTTATCCGGACTGGCTGTGCTGGATTATTGCAGCAGGCCTTCGAATCCCGAGCGCTGAACGACTGAGCGAACGAAGTTACGGTAATGGGCGACAGCGCTGACACCATTCGCTGATACGTCGATAATTTTCCAGCCCTTGGGGCCAAGTGCAATACGAAGTTCGATGACGGTTGGGTACTGATTAGGCATATAGATGGCCAGTCTTGCAGAAACTCTTCCGCGGTTGGTATTGCCAGTGACTCGTACATTGCCAACACGGCCACCGCGGTAGTTAGACAGATTGGCTGCCAGTGCCTTCAGAAACGCCTTTCTGACCATAATCGTGACATTGCGTCGTTGCTGGTCGTTAATGCTGTAATTCAGTGGACCAAGAATCAGCTGGGTCATGGCAGTGAAATCAAAACCGGGTGCGACCTCTCTTTCCAGAAAGGCATTAACCTGTGCGGGATTGGCCAGTGCATCAGTGGCAAGAAAGGCCTGGATGCGCTTTATTCCCTGTCGAATGGTATCCCCGGGGTCAGGTACATGCTGGGTATTGCCGTGGAATGATCGAGGGGAAGTTTGACTGGCTGGCGCCTGGGCGTAGGCTGAATGGATGCTGGTGATAAAGATTATAAACGCGATCCTTACAAAAACTTTTTTCATTATTGTCTCCAGGTGCCGGTTAGAATTCTGTCTCAGTATAGCGGGGGTGGATCACATAGAGAATGGCTGGATAAAAATATTTTATCTATTGTGGCTGTCTGAGGGTGAGGGTATTGCCGCGCTGAATGAGTTCCAGCTTTTTCAGGAATGACATCCCCAGCAGGATCTCCTCACCGGACATATAGGGATTGATATGGGCGGCAACGTTATTGAGTTGAATGCTGCCGATACCGATTGAATCCAGTCGCGTCGCGTAGGTTGTAATGGTGCCGTTGGCCGTGTTGGCGTAGGAGGTGGCGCCGGCCTTCAGACCCAGTCGACGGGCCGTGCCCTCAGGTACAGAAACAACGGTTGCCCCGGTATCCAGCAGGAATACGACAGGCTGGTTATTGATGAAACCGTTGCTGACGTAGTGACCCTGTCGGTTCCTTGTAAGGATGACCTCATGCCTGCCCTGCTCGTTGACGCTGGACTGGACCCGCTGGTTGGGATTATGCTGCCTGTCCAGTACACCACTGAAAAAATAGGCCAGTAACGCAAGGGCAATTATCCAGGCCAGCAACATCATGTGTCGGCCAACCTGTCGCGTTTCCTGTGCTTCCTTGTCGTTATTCATTGTACAAATCTATTCCAGTATGAAGAAACCTGAGGTTCGAAAACTGTCGTTAAATGGGCCGCAGGGCTTGTTGGAGGCAACAATCAGTATTCCTGCCGAGATGTCCGGGTCCGTGGCCATAGTATGCCACCCTCATCCTCTGCATGGCGGCAGCATGGAGAACAAGGTGGTGCATTATACCGCGCGCGCATTACTGGGTATGGGGGTGGCGGTGTTACGTTTCAACTTTCGAGGGGTAGGTAAAAGTGCGGGTAGTTTTGATGAGGCCATAGGGGAGGTTGAAGACTGTATGGCTGCGGTAGACTGGGCACAAAAAAATTTTCCGGATTACCAGTTGCTGATGGCCGGGTTTTCGTTTGGTTCGTATATCGCCGTACAGGCCGCAACGCGGGTAGATACCGCTGCATTAATCACCATAGCGCCCGCCGTCAATCTGTATGACTTTAACGCCATAAAGCCGGTCGAGTGTCCCTGGCTGCTGATACAGGGTGATGCCGACGAGGTGGTGCCAGTCGAGGCGGTCCGGCAGTGGCTTGCCGAGACAGATCAGGAGATAACAGCTGTATGGATGCCGGACAGTAGCCACTTTTTTCATGGCAGGCTGCTTGAATTGGCTGACAATATTACCATATGGGCTAAGGGTATTATTTAGCCGACAATAATGTACCGCCCAGAATCTCTAAAGTATACTGAGCCAATGAGGCGGGTATTCTTTTTCAATTTGATGTTACTGGGGTTGGTTTGCAGCTTCAGTCTGGGCGCGGCCAGCAAGCTGGACGATGCATCAGAGTATAAATTCGAAGATAGTCTGCTGGATGAAGAGCTGGTTTATCCGGACTGGTTTGCAGACAGTTTTGGTGACCTGCCCGAAGCCCTTGCCAGCGCGATTAAAGCCGGAAAAAAAGGCCTGATGGTCTATTTTGGTCAGAAGCGTTGTAGTTATTGTGAAAGGTTCCTCAAACATAACCTGGAGGCGCCAGACATCAAAAACTATCTGCAGGATAACTTTGATGTGGTGCCGGTTGATATCTGGGGTATAGAGGATATCGTTACGATGGATGGCGACGAACTCACCGAAAGGGAATATTCTGTATTTGAGGGAACCAATTTCACGCCTTCCCTGATTTTTTACAATGAGAAAGGCGAGCAGGTCCTGCGCCTCAGGGGGTTCTATCCACCTTATAAGTTTCGTGCGGCACTAAAGTACGTGGTTGAGGGCTTTTATAAAACAGAAAGTCTGCGTCAATATATGGCAAGGGCGGATCCCGGTATGATATTTGATCCGGATGGCCTGAATGAGCAGGACTTCTTCGTCAGGCCGCCCTATAACCTGGACCGCCGCAGGTTTAAGGCCGAAATACCACTGGTTGTATTTTTTGAGCAGGGCAAGTGCCACGCCTGCGATGTGTTGCATACAGGCCCCATGGCGGATGAGCGACTACGTGCTGAAGTACAAAAACTGGAGGCGGTGCAACTGGATATGTGGTCTGATGAACCGGTAGTAACGCCACAGGGCAAGCGAACAACGGCCAGGGGATGGGCCAATGATCTGGGCCTGTTTTATGCGCCTGCGATGTTGTTTTTTGACGAGTCGGGTAATGAGGTGATGCGGGTGGATGCCGTCACACAGTTTTACCGCCTGCTGGGTGTTTTTGATTACATCAATAACCGGGGTTACAGGACGGAAAAAAATTATCAGGTTTGGCGTCTGTCTCGCCGGGACGTAGTCAGGAAGTAATACACCTGCCTGTCAGTTCAGTGGCTGACCAGGTTTTTTAGTGTGGCGTTTTTTGGGTCCGCCAAAACCCAGGGTCTGACGATATCGCCACAATGCAGGCCGAGCTTCCCCCTTTCTCTGTCTTGTATATATAGCTTGAGGGTTTCCCTTATAGTCGGGAATGCCAGTTCATCCCAGGGGATCTCTTCAGTAGAAAACAGCCTGACTTGCAGCGACTCGGGTCCGGGTGCGAACTGATCGCCGCGTAGTTCCCCGTAGTAGATGACGTAGACCTGATTGATGTGTGGCAGGTTAAAAATGGTGTAGAGCTGATCAAGGTCAACCCTGGCGCGTGCTTCCTCCCATGTCTCCCGATGCGCTGCCTGGGCTATCGTCTCATGGTTTTCCATAAAACCGGCAGGCAGGGTCCACATGCCTTTCTTGGGTTGTATGGCACGTTTGCACAGCAGGACTTTATCATCGTGTGTGACCAGGCAGCCGGCAATAATGTTCGGATTCTGGTAATGGATGAACTGACATTCATGGCAGATATATCGCGGGCAGTGATCACCATCAGGAACCCTGTAATGAATATTATCCGAGCCACATTGTGAGCAAAAGTGTATTTTCACGGCGCCGTGCTTGATCTGATATATTGCTATACCTTGCTGAACTCTTCAGGACATTGCAAGTTAATGCTGGATATCAATGATCTAAAACTGATGTTGAAGTCGCGAGTGCCCATTATCGTGATGGAAACCAGGGAAGAGCTTCGCGCGCTTGAACTCTTTAAACGTCTGATGGATGACGGACTGTATCAGCCGTTATTCGCCTGGTCGGTAACCGAGGGTTTGTATCGTCTGGATATCGATTCAGGTTCGCAAAGGCATAATGCACAGCCACAGGATGTGCTGGCGCATATCAAGGCCAGTACGCTGGCCGGTATTTATGTATTGATGGATATGCACCCTTACCTGGAAGAACCATTGATTGTACGAATGATCAGGGAGATTGCGCAGGATTATGATCGCCATGCACGTACACTGGTTTTGATCAGCCCAAAAATATCCTTGCCTGAGGAGATACGCCACCATGCTGTGTTCCTGGAAGTCAGTATGCCGGACAGGAATATGATCAAACAGTTACTGCTCGAAGAGGTGGAAGAGTGGAAACATCGTAATCGTCAGCCGGTGAAAGGCGATGCTCATGCAATTGAGCTATTAATGGACCACCTGCTGGGTCTGAGCTATGCCGATGCAAGGCGCCTGATCCGTAATGCAATCTATGATGATGGTGCGATCAAGCAGGAAGACATCAAGGAGGTTATGGAAGCCAAGTACCGCCTGCTGGGTGGTGACGGGGTGCTGTCCTATGAGGCGGAGACCGCGCACCTGGCCGATGTTGCGGGACTGGAAAGAATGAAGCACTGGCTGTCGCAACGCAAGAAGGTGTTCCTGTCTGCTGAAGCGCCTGAAGGCCTGGACCCTCCCAGGGGTGTTTTACTATTGGGTGTGCAGGGCGCGGGCAAAAGTCTCGCTGCCAAGGCAGTTGCCGGTGCCTGGAACGTTCCCCTGCTACGGCTGGATTTCGCTACCCTGTATAACAAGTATTATGGTGAAACCGAGCGCAATCTGCGAGAGGCATTGAAAACCGCCGAGTCGATGTCGCCCTGCGTATTATGGATAGATGAAATTGAGAAGGGGCTGGCGACAGATCAGGAAGGCGGTGCAGGGCCCTCAAAAAGAATTCTGGGTACTCTGTTAACCTGGATGTCCGAGAGACGCTCCAGGGTATTTCTGGTTGCAACTGCCAATGATATCGAGGCCTTGCCGCCGGAGCTGATGCGTAAGGGGCGTTTTGATGAAATCTTCTTTATTGATCTGCCTGATGCGAATGTTCGCAAGGGTATCTTTGCGATACATCTGGAGAAGCGTCGCCAGGATGTCGCCAATTTTGATTTAGCGGCCCTGGTAAATAGCAGCGAAGGGTTTTCAGGAGCGGAAATTGAACAGGCAGTGGTGTCCGCGTTATATAGTGCGCATGCAACGGGTACCGAGCTGGCAACCCAACACCTGATTGAGGAACTACGGATTACGCGGCCGCTATCCGTAGTGATGGCAGAAAAAATCAGTGCGTTGAGGGCGTGGGCCAGTCAGCGTACCGTACCGGCTAATTAGCCGGTATATCTCACCAGAATGACAAGCCCTCGCTTGATCTTTGATTCCATAAGGAATTTTCTTCAATCGGAAATACGACCGGTATTACACTCAATCAGAAAATCCCTTATGAAAACAAATCTCTGTGCGATGATGTGCATGGATACACGAATGCCGCGTAGACAGGAGTCGAGAGCGGCCATCTCGCCATCTGGCGAATATACGGGCTAGCGTGTAATAACCCACAGCGCATGGATAATGCCGGGGATGACACCCAGTATCCACAGCACGATATTGATTAGTAGATCCATGCCGGCCCCCTTCTTCAGGAACACCGCAACCGGTGGCAGCAGGATGGCAAGGATGATAAGCAAAATTTTATTGGCAGAAGCCATAATACGTTCCTTGTTGATGATGCAACGCGCTACAGTTTACCGGTTTTCCGGGAGGATATGTATTGGGGAATCTGGGTCTAGTCAATATATGGCCGATATCACGGTTAGCCAATTTCCTTGATGAAGACTTTAGCATTACGCCGGTAGTTGTATAAACGGCGCTTTGCCATGGGTAGGTCGGTGATTTTGGCAGCAATAAATCCGCGTTCACGAAACCAGTGTGCTGTCTGTGTCGTCAGGACAAATAAACGATTGATGCCCAGTGATTGTGTGCGCGCCTGTGCGGCATTCAATAGTTGCTCACCACTACCGGAACCCTGATACTCTTTATCCATCGCCAGGCAGGCAAGCTCCGCCATTCCTTCCTTGTAATGAGGGTAAACGGCAGCACAACCGATAACGGTATCGTCGCGGATGGCGACAAGGAAATGATCAATCTCGGTTTCCAGTAAATCGCGCTGCCGTTTGACGAGCGCACCGGATGTTTCCAGTATCTCAATAATTTGCACAATGCCAGAGATATCCTCGGCGCGTGCGGCCCGGATCGTGTCATAGGGTTCGGCACTGATCAGTGTGCCCACTCCATCGCGACTAAACAGCTCATGCAGGATGGCGCCCTCCTGGTGCCAGTCAAGTATATGTACACGCCTGACGCCAGAGTCTGTCGCCTGTGTCGCCATTTCCAGCAGGCGTGTGGCAGCCTGGGGTAGCTTGCGTTTTCCGAGTAACAAGGTCTGTGCCTCGTGCAGGGTTAACTGACGGATCAGGCGCCGCCTGCTATCACGAATGCTGGTTTTATCCGAGAAGATGATTAACTTGTCTGCGGTCAGTGCAATGGCGACAGACTCGGCAACCTCTTCGGCGGACAAATTAAAAACCTCACCGGTGGGTGAGAAACCGATCGGTGAAATCAGGGTGATTGCGCCGGCATCCAGTTGGTGTGATATCGCCCCGGTATCCACACGACGGACAATGCCGGTATGGCAGAAATCAACACCTTCGTGTACCCCGTATGGACGGGCGGTGATGTAATTACCCGAGGCTGTTCTGGCGTAGGCGCCCGGCACCGGCAGGTTGGCCAGTGCGCGCGAGAGCTGTGATTCAATATCCAGCCTGACCGAACCAGCCACCTGCCTGACACAGGTCATGGAAGTATCATCGGTAATGCGGATATCATTGTGATAACGGGAATGTATTTTTCCCAGGCATGCCTCTATCTGGGGACGGATTCCATGAACCACGACCAGTCGTATACCAAGATGACTGATTTGCGCCAGGTCACGAACCAGGCGGTTAAACCCCTTGCTGGAAATTGCCTCCCCGGGCAGGCAAACAACAAAGGTTTTACCGCGATGCGCCTGGATGTAAGGCGATGACTGGCGAAACCATGCAGCGAACTGGTTGTTGTCTTTGTTCTTCATGCGGTTATTGTGCCACAGTAGTAAGGCGCGTCCAGCGTGGAAATGTCAGTTATAATCGGGGTGACGGGCTTCAGGGTGGGGCAGAATTGGCTGGAATTTCATTAGAATATCTCAATCCCGGCACAGGAGATTTGTCAGGATTCCAGAATATAACAACAGGATAATCGGGTATGGAACATACTAGCGAAGTAATTAATCTGGTTTCAGTTACCTTTGCCTTGCTGTTTGTAGCTGCCATATCATCGATTGTTTCCAAGATTACCAAGTTGCCATTTACCATTCTGCTGGTGTTGATCGGTGTGGTCATTGCAGGTCTGGCACCGAGTGGCCCCCATTGGCTGCAGGCGATAGCCGAGTTTCATTTATCACCAGACGTTATTCTGTTTGTATTTTTACCGACGTTGATTTTTGAGTCAGCCTTTGCCCTTGATGCACGACAGCTCAGGGATAACCTGTGGCCGATCCTGACACTGGCGGTCCCGGGTCTGCTGTTATCAACGATGATGATCGGGGCGTTGATGCACTTTGTTGCCGGCATTGCATTGGCGCCGGCCTTGTTGCTGGGTGCGATACTCAGTGCGACTGACCCGGTTGCGGTTATTGCGTTGTTTAAACAACTGGGTGCACCCAAGCGATTGACCATACTGGTGGAAGGCGAGAGCCTGTTTAATGATGCGACGGCACTGGTATTGTCCAAGATACTGGTTGTCGTGGTGTTGGCAGGTTACGCAACGGCCGGGCAGGCCTTTAGCGGGGTAGTCACCTTTCTGGGCGTATTTCTTGGCGGTATCGTGGTCGGCGTGATTATGGCGTGGCTGACCGGGCTGATGCTGGGTACAGTGGAAAGCGACCCGTATATTGAGGTGTCGCTCACCACCGTACTGGCTTATTCCAGTTTTATTGTGGCTGAACACCTGTTCCATGTCAGTGGTGTGATGGCGATTGTTGCAGCAGCGGTTGTGATGGGTAGCTGGGGCAGAACCAAGATTTCACCATCGGTGGTTGGCTTCCTGCACCATTACTGGGAGTTTCTGGCCTACATTGCCAATGCATTAATCTTTTTACTGGTTGGTCTGCGTATAGAACTTGGCTCACTGGTAGCCAACCTGCCTATATTTGCGGTGCTGATATTGGCGATGCTTTTTTCGCGCGCCATCGTGATTTATGGCCTGGTGCCCATGCTGGAGAAGATGCCCAATTCCAATCCCATTAGCCGGGGCTACCAGACAGTGATGTACTGGGGGGGGCTGCGTGGCGCAATTGCATTGGCCATTGTGCTGAGTTTGCCGCCTTTTCAGTACTCAGAGCTATTTACTACCCTGGTGGCGGGGGCCGTGTTGTTTACGCTCATCGTTCAGGGCCTGACCATCGGCGGGCTGGTAAGAAAGCTGGGGTTGGATGTGCCGCCGTTATCAGACCGGCTAGCGCGTTTTGAGGGTGAGCTGAACGCCAAGAGCAAGGCCTTGTCTCGCGCCCCGGAACTACAGGAAGGTGGCCTGTTTTCAGCGCGTATATCTGGCACCCTCACCAAGGTCTACAATCTACAGCTGGAACGCCTGCGCGATCAGATCAATGACTTGCGTGACAGGGAGCTGGATGAAGACCAGGAAAGGCGTATGTTATTGCTTCGCTGCTTCGCTGCTGAAAATACCATGTATTATTCGATGTTTACCCGGGGGCACTTGTCTGAGCGTGCCTACCGCGAACTGGCGCACTCACTACAGTTGCAGAGTGAATCGATCCGCCACCATGGACGCCTGCCCAGTTATACACTGCACATGCCGGGCCATCGCAATATCGTTGATTTTATTGTTACGGTGCTGAGCAAGGTATTCGCCTTTACCGGCTTGCCTGCCCGTGCACAAACAGAACGTACCGCACGGGATTATGAAGAGGCCTGGGGGCGGTATCAGGCTAGCAATGATGTTCTGGAAGACTTTTCCGCCATCGCCCACGCGGAGTCGGCAAGCCCGGAAATTGCAGATGATGTACGTGGTTATTATGAGCGCTGGAATCGTGGTGCGAGGAAAATCATTGATGTAACTGCGGAACAGTTCCCCGAATTTGTCGGTGCCATGCAGGAGCGCCTGGCAAAGCGTCTGATGATAGCAGCAGAACGTGAGTCGATAGAGGCGGAGCAGCGTGCGGGCACCATACCCCCGGGGGTTGCTGAAGGCATGATTGATAACTTCAATCATCAGATCAGGGCGCTGAGGGGTGTAAAAACAACCGAGCTGGAGATTGATCCGACTGAATTGTTACGCAAGGTGCCTTTCTTTCAGAAAACGCCGGAAGAAGATTTCGATAAGGTCGCTGCCCTGTTGAAGCCCCGTACTATTCCCGCGGACGATTATATTATTAACGAAGGTGCTGCAGGCAAGTCAATGTTCCTGATTGCGCGTGGTGTTGTGCGGGTATTGCGTGGCAAGGGCGATGAAGAAGTCGTGTTGGCAAGTCTCTTACCGGGTGATTTTTTTGGCGAGATGGCGTTATTGCATGATGAGCGCCGCAGCGCCAGTTGTCGGGCAGTAACCCCCTGCGCGCTTTATGAACTGACGCGGGAGGACATCAAGCGGATTGCTGAAGTGGCCCCTGCAATTCAGCATGCAATGGAAGAGGCTGATGCAGAGCGGACCAAAATTATTCATGAAAAATAATCCCTGCTGCATATTCATATGAATCGTGTGGTGGCGGGGGATTAAGGGGGCTTGGTTCTGCAGCCGATGCCTGGTTTGAGTCGCTCTTTGGTATGTTGGAAAAGTGGCCAGCCACGCTTGAGAAAATATGCCGGTGATACGAGCTAGAGTTTGATAAAGCCCTTTTCCTGCAGTCTTTCAACCTCATCGGGGCCATAGGGAACAATTTCAATAAAGGCAGGTATCTCCTGCTTATCTACACTGAGCTGGTTCATCATGGTGTTACACATTTTGACATCAATAACATTAAACGCATCGAGCTTTGCGGCAAGATCCACAATATCCTGATTGCCCTCGTATTTACTGATCCTGAAATGCTCTATCTCGGGGCCATGTAATACCAGTGCAATCTGGCGGGGGCGTGCGGCGGGGTTTGGGGTCATGGCAAGTGTTTCTGCCCGCCTTAACATATTAAGAATGGAATCCCTGTCGTGTAAAACGACATCGATAACAATGGGCTGGTTCTCTCCCGGTTCACCGGCTTTGGGATTGTCCTGGCTATTATGGACGGGTGAGTCACTTAGTATAGGTGCCATACCATTGGTAGGTTCAGCCATCGTGACCGAACTGAACGTTACCAGCAGGCATAGCATAATAATGCGCATCAGGTTTCCTGTTTATGAAGCAGATTGATGATTGCGTTGTTTAAATCGGCACCCTCAAAGGGGAAGTATAGTTGATCGCGAATATTATCAAAGCGCGACTTCAGTCGTTCAAAATGGCTCTGCTGTTCTTCTTCCACCAATGCGATGACATGGGTGTGAGGTGAGCGACTGACAACCTGGGTCATAATGGTATCAAGGTTGCTGTCACGATCGCGGAACTGGCTTGTATACTGAAACTCGGCGACCATGACATCTGGTTGAAATTTTTTGAGCAAGGGAATCGCCTTGCGCATACTGTTGATGTATTCGACCTCATGTCCCGCATTGATGAGCTCATCGAAGTTGAGTGGAAAACCACCGATTTCAATGACAAAAAGTATCTTGCTCACTCAACAATATCTTTAGTGATGTCTGTGATGATACTGCAGGCCTCGTGTTGCTATAAATGCAGGAGATAAAGTGCATGGATTCGTATGCACCTGGGAATTATTCATCGGTTACACAACCTTCAGAGGCATTCTTGACCAATTTAATGTACTTGGATAGCGTGCCGCGCGTTGCCTTGTATGGCGGCATGGACCAGTTCTCCCTGCGTTGGCGCATGTCATCTTCGTCAATATCAACGTTCAGCGTGTTAAGGTCGGCATTAATCGTAATGACATCACCATCCTTGATTAACGCAATGGCGCCGCCTTCCTGTGCCTCGGGTACGATATGACCAATAATGAATCCATGCGAGCCTCCCGAGAAGCGACCATCGGTGAGCAGGGCCACGTCATTACCCAGGCCGGCACCCATGACCGCGGATGTCGGGGTCAGCATTTCAGGCATGCCAGGGCCGCCTTTGGGACCTTCGTAACGTATAACAATGACATCACCCTTGTATATCTTGTCTTCCTCCAACGCCTTAAGCATATTTTCCTCACAATCGAAGACGCGCGCGGGTCCGGTGAATGTCATGCCCTCCTTGCCGGTTATTTTGGCAACGGAACCACCGGGCGCCAGGTTGCCTTTCAGTATACGGATATGCCCGCTTTTCTTTATCGGTTTGTCCAGTGGCAGGATAATGTCCTGACCTTCTTTCAGCCCGGGCAGGTCTGCAAGATTTTCAGCCAGTGTTTTGCCGGTCACGGTCATGCAGTCGCCGTTGATGAGGTGATGCTCCATCAGGTATTTCAGTACGGCAGGTATGCCACCAACGTTATGCAGGTCTTCCATCACATATTTACCGCTTGGCTTCAGGTCGGCGATAAAGGGAATGCGATCTGAAACTGCCTGAAAGTCGTCAATAGTAAGGTCGACATCGACCGCCCTGGCCATGGCAATCATATGTAGTACGGCATTTGTTGAGCCACCCAGCGCCATAATGATGACGATGGCGTTCTCAAACGCCTCACGCGTCATGATGTCCCTGGGGCAGATATTTTTTTCCATCAGGTTGCGGATAGCTGCTCCGGCATTAAAGCATTCCTCCAGTTTGGCCGGGTCTTCTGCAGGGGTGCAGGAGGAATAAGGCAGAGACATTCCCAGCGCCTCAATAGCAGAGGCCATGGTATTGGCCGTATACATGCCACCACAGGCCCCTGCGCCAGGGCAGGAGTGGGTAACGATATCCTGTCTTTCTTCTTCATCGATCTTGTTGGCAATAAACTCGCCATAGCTCTGGAAGGCGGAGACGATGTCCAGGGTTTTGCCATGCGAATGCCCGGCGCGAATAGTGCCCCCATAAACCATAAGGGCGGGCCTGTTCAGCCGACCCATCGCAATAATGGTGCCCGGCATATTCTTGTCGCAGCCCGGCAGGGAGATATTGGCGTCGTACCACTGGGCGCTCATGACTGTCTCGATGGAGTCGGCAATAATATCCCGTGACTGAAGTGAATAACTCATGCCATCCGTACCCATAGAAATGCCATCAGAAACTCCGATGGTGTTAAATCGCATGCCTACCAGCCCGGCCGCCACCACGCCTTCCTTCACCTTCGAGGCCAGATCCATCAAATGCATATTGCAGGTGTTGCCGTCATACCAGACGCTGGATATGCCGACCTGTGCCTTGTCCATGTCTTCGCGGGTCATGCCGGTACCGTACAGCATGGCCTGGGAGGCCCCCTGCGATTTTGGCTGTGTGATGCGTGCGCTGATTTTATTGAGATCACTCATGGTGCTATCCGTGCTGAGTCAGGGTTAAGCCGGGGATTTTCTCACGGCAGGCGGGTAGGGGCAAAATTATTGATAGCCAGGCCCTGGTGGGAAATCGTGCATGGTGTAATGCAGTGATGCTTTATCCTTGCTGCGTGTAAGGGATGGAGCTGACAGGGGGGTCGCCGTTGTAAATCAGGCAGGCCCATCTATACTCAGATTCATAATAATAAAAAAACCGAATATTTCACCAAACAGGAGGGTCCGGAGAATGAGCAACTATACTGCAGATGTTTTATTTCACATCGATGAAACCCTGGATGATCAGGGTGTTAATCAGCTGGAACATGATATGGCCTTTCAGCGGGGAGTACGTACAGCCTGCGTAAATTGCGATAACCCGCATCTGATGCTGGTCGATTATGATCCTATGGAGGTCAAGGCCCAGGCCTTGCTGGGGGCGCTGACTTCACGTGGCCTGCATGCAGAAATGGTTGGATTTTAAAGGCATAAACAGGGGCGTGGTCAGCATGACGCGCTCCGATTATTTTGTATTCCTGTATTCCTGTTCAGCCTGACGCAGCTTGTTTTTTGTGCGTCTGACAACATCGTCGTACTTGCGCTGGCATTTTTCCCACCCCTTGTAAATATCGCGCTGAGTGCCGTATTTGTTGTAGTCCGCCGGTTCGGCACCGCAGATTTCCTGTTGTTGTTTACGAGCGATCGCATAATCTTCCTTCGCCTTCAGGTATTTCTCCTCCAGTGTCTGGATCTCCGGGTTTGACTTGTTCTTGGCCCAGCCTAGCGCACATCGATACTGGTTAACGGTCTTTGTGTATTTTTGCTTGTTGGCAATATAGGACGAAGAGTTTCTCAGGGTAGATTCTCCATTGCGGATAACACGGGTTTCATTGGTGCGTTTAATATAATCATTCAGGCGCTTTTCCGCCTGCTTCAGGGATTTCTCCCATCGACTAACCTTGCCAGCCAGGCGCTTCTGGGATTTACGGTTATAGGATAGCTCCTTGTTATAGGCAACCTGCAAATCTCCACAGTAGGTTCCATCGGTTCTTTTTTCCGGCCGGATTGAGGACGATGAAGCCGAGGTGTCAATGATGGTCTTTTTATGTTTGTTGTCAGGCGGGGGTGTCTGGCTGAAGTGTTTTTTGCCGTTCTCGTCAACCCATTGATAGATCTTGGCGGCAGACTCAGGTGAGTAGAATCCAGCTATCAGCAACCCCAGTAATGCGAAAGTTACCGAAAATATCGGTTTATTGGCGGCAAATAAAGTGTACATAAGGTTTCCTGCTACGCTAGCCCGGAATTTCTGACCCCGGGAATTTACTGTGGTTCCAATTTTACGCAAGACCCTAGCATATTCACAGTGACCCGGCCTGATATTCATCATGTTTTATGTGTGTATTGTGATATTAGCGACAGCTTTGCGGTAAAAACCGGCTTTCAATATCGGTTTTATTGTTACCTACTGCCTGCATGCCTTCGGGCACGGAAGAGTACCCACAAATCCAGGATATGGGGCTGGTGGGGCTGTCTTTGACGGTGATGGGTTGCACTGTCAATGTTTTGCCTTTCAAGGCTGGCATGACCTTGTTTCCCAGGACGATATGCAATGCGCCTTTTTCAAGCGTTGTGGATTCGGTGAAATTTCCAATCAGATAGTCGGGTTCAGGCAGGTCTGCCTGCTTGTTGTCTTCAGGGAAACTTTGAGTGGCTTCATACAGAGAGGATATCCGGGATTTCAATCTAGCGGTGATTTCAAGTGATTCGGCAACCTGCCCCCTGGCCTTCATCGGGTATACGCTGGGGATGGCCATGATGGCGAGTATTGCAACGACCGCCAGCACCAGCAGCATCTCAATGAGAGTAAAGCCCCCGGTAGCTGTCCTCTGTTTCAGTTTGTGTCTCTGGTTTTCTGTATTCATTCTTTCGTTATGCAAATGTCTGGTGAGTGATATTTGATGGCAGATTACCACTGCATTACGGTGTAGCCATCTCTTTCAAGCAGTTGTATCAGGCCATCCCTGCCCACCAGATGCAAGGTTCCTACCAGTATCAACTCGACTTCTGGTGTGTCCATGTAGGCCTTGATGTGAGGTAACCAGTTATTATTCCTGGTCACCAGGATATCCCGGTATATCGATGGAAACTCGTTTCGCATCGGCGCTAGCAAATCACGATCCAGTCGAGCATTATCACCATTACGCCAGGCGCTGAGCATTGCCAGCATCAAGGTCGCAAGCTGCTGGTTTTCCTTTATGGTACTCATAATTAGCTCGTCCTCCCGGCCCAACCCCATATTCGCGAGGAACTGTAGCTGTGTTTCCAGTGTTTCCAGCTCAGCAACCGGCTTGTTATCTTTATGCGCACGTTCATTAAAGTGTTGATCGACCCCGGCGGCATCGATCCCCAGTTTTTGCAGCTGTAAGGATGTCAGCATCAGGGCGACGAACTGGGGCTTGAATGGCAGTAATGTGGACAGGGGTATACCCGCGCTGGCGCAATACTGCTCCAGTGTCTTGAGGGTTGCATTACTGATAGCAGACTCCAGGGTCTTTCCCTGCTTGTAGGCAAAATGGTTGAAGAGTGTCTGCTGGAACGCGGGCCCCATGGATTGATCAATATTGGTTTCAAACACCAGACGTTCCGATTGCCGGTATGCCCTGTCATAGGTCTCGGGTAAGGGGTAATCTTTCATACTCAATACATGGATTGTGCCGCCAATGAAGACTTGTTGATCGCCCTTGCTGATCTTCCATACTGAACTGTCTGCAACGGCATTGTTTGCGCTGGTTATAAAAATAACCAGTAGTAAGCTTACGGTGAGTTTCTGTTTATGAATTATCATCTTGCCATGCAATAACGAATAATGAACTGTTCAAGCAAGTCTAGCATTGGATTGATTTGCTCCAATGGAAGAAATTCGTTGGGTTGATGCGCCTGATCGATACTGCCGGGGCCAAGCACGATCACCTCGTTACCCAGTTGCTGAAGGTAAGGGGCCTCCGTGCCGAAGGCGACGGCCTCCGCCGAATAGCCGGTGAGATGCTCGGCGGCGGTGACTAGTTCGGCATCAGCCGGCGTCTCCATTGCCGGAATCCCGTCAAACAGCGGATGGGTGGTCAGGCTTAAGCCACTGTCAGCGATGGCCTGGCTGGCACGGTAATACAATTCGGCACGTAGTTCATCGATCGACATGCCGGGCAATGGCCGCAGGTCGATATGCAACTCACATTCAGCGCAGATACGGTTCGGGTTATCCCCACCGTGGATATGGCCCAGGTTGATTGTTGGTACGGGTACAGCAAAGGCCCGGTTAATATGTAGTTTCTGTAACTCCTGGCGCCAGTCGAGTATGGCCCGTATGACACGATGCATTCCCTCCATGGCATTGATGCCAAGATCCGGATCGCTGGAATGCCCTGACTGACCTTGCAGGTGTATGGCTTCCATGAAGATGCCTTTGTGCATACGGATAGGCCGCATACCGGTAGGTTCACCTATGATGGCATAGCGCGCCCGTGGCTTGCCGGCAGTCACCAGCGCCTTGGCGCCCGACATACTGCTTTCTTCATCTGCCGTGGCCAGTAATATGAGCGGTGCGGTCAGATGCTTGAGGTCAATGCGTTGTATGGCATCCAGTGCAATCGCAAGGAAAGACTTCATATCTGCGGTACCAAGCCCGTAAAAGCAGTTATCCGACTCGGTAAGCCTGAAAGGATCGGTTTGCCACTTTCCCTCATCGTAGGGGACGGTATCGGTATGACCTGACAGGATAAGCCCGCCTTCACCCCTGCCACAGGTGGCAATCAGGTTGGCTTTATTATTATCCAGCATCTGGATTTCTGTCTTGAAGCCCAGCGATTCGCACCAGTCTGCAAGCAGCGTAATCACGGCAAGATTACTCTGATCAAACCCGGGTGATACTGAACTTATCGATGGCGTAGCGATCAGCTGCTGTATCATTTGCGTAAGTACAGGGATTTTGTCAGACGCCGCGTTCATTTTATTGGTAGGGTATGAATCCATGAAGTGGTGAAGTTTGAAGGCTATCAGAAAAAGGCCGTGATCACAGTTGGAGGTAGCTTGAATAGACTGGACATAAAAAACTATCGGCAGCCGGGTTGCACCTGCCATCATCCTGGTCGACGAGACTTTATCTCTATGGGTGCTGCAGCCGGCCTTGGTCTGATGCTGCCGGGTGTTGCTCACGCCAATAGTATCCAGCAGTTATCGGGCCCTGTGTTTGTCAATCGGCGTTTCGCCAGTGTTGGTACGGCCGTTAATCCCGGTGACGTCGTAACCGTCGCGCATGGAGGTAGTGTGGCATTCACGGTAGATCAGGATGCCTATTTGTTACGTGGTGGTACGACCTTGAAAATCGAGTCAGATGAGAATTCTGTAATAAAGGGGTTGCGACTACTGACGGGAGCTTTACTGGGCGTATTTGGGCAGGGTGAAAAGAGGATTTATACACGTACTGCAACTATCGGTATTCGGGGTACCGGGCTGTACCTGGACACCGCTACGGATAAAACCTATTTCTGTACCTGCTACGGTGAAACAGAACTCAGGGTGCAGGGCATGAATAGCCGGGTGATGACCGCTACACACCACAATGCAGTAATGATCCATACACCACCATCAGGCAAGAACAAAATTCAGGGCATGGCAGGGTTTGAATATCATACGGATGACGAGTTGCGCGCCACGGAATCCCTGCAAGGCCGCAAGGTGCCTTTCGATAATTAACGGTCAGTCCATGCAACTTGATATTTCATCCGGACTGTTGTCAACGGCGCGTTACCTGTCATCGCCAAATTGTGATGAACGACCGGACCCGCAGGACATTTCCCTGATCGTGGTACATAATATCAGCCTGCCGCCGAACCAGTTTGGTGGTGATGGTATTGATCAATTATTTACCAATCGGCTTGATCCGAATGAGCATCCCTACTATCGGGATATCCATGAACTCAGGGTATCGTCCCACCTGCTGATCAGGCGTGATGGTGAACTGGTGCAGTATGTGCCGTTCCATCTGAGGGCCTGGCATGCCGGTGAGTCCAGTTATGGTGGCAGGAGTCGCTGTAATGATTTTTCCATCGGTATCGAGCTTGAGGGGGCTGACGATATTCCCTATGAAGACGTGCAATACGAAAGGCTCAACGAGGTGATTGATGCCTTATGTGAAAGTTATCCGGGCATAACGACAGAGCATATTACAGGGCATTGCGATATCTCACCTGGCAGGAAAACAGATCCCGGTCTGGCGTTTGACTGGCAGCGGATCAACCGGGTAACAGGCTGAGCGCAAGCAGCAGGGGCGTGGCGAGGCTAACCGCAACATTGGCTGCCAGGTATTGGCTATGCGAACCGATCTGCGCACCGTGCTGATTGGCGCCCTGCCAGGCATAGAAAGCCAGTGGTGCTGGCAGCAGGGCGATGAGCGCCAACATTGGCAAAAGATCGAAGCCCACTGAAAGCATGATGGAGCCAAATGTTAGTAATGCAAATGTAGCATACACAAGATTACTGGCTGCTATGCCAAACACGATGGGAAAATGCCTGCGTCCAACTGAACGATCGGGTTCTATATCGGGATATTGATTGAGTAATAACAGGTTGTTGACCAGAAAAAAAGGTACGGCAGCGAGTGGCCATAAACCTGCAATGAAATCATTGCCCAGTACGATGGCGGTACCCGTCACCATGAATACACCGAAACCAAGACCGGGTGCGATCAGGCACAATACGGGGTATCGATTGATCCAACGTGTATAGCTGATGATTAGTAACAGTCCGGCTATACCGATGGGTATGATATTAATACCCTGTTGCCAGATGAAAACAAGCCCGATACACGCTGTCATAGCCAGGGTAGTAATGCCGGTATACAGCACAGACGTTGCCATGGATGGATTGAGGGGCAAGGCGCCACTGCCACCGCTAAAAGGTGTCTTGCTGGTATGCAGGTCCAGGCCGTTGCTAAAGTCCAGGTACTCGTTCAGTGTGTTAACGCTGACGTGTGCCAGTGTCGCGCCTACTAATACCAGCGCCAATGTCTGGTAATCGATTGCGATGCCCTGGTAGTGAACATGGCTGGCGCCGAGAAAGACACAAATCGGCGTTAACAGCAGAAACGGTGGCCGCATGGATTGTAGGATGACCTTGAATTGCATGTTATGTGAAGCCGTTATGACTACTGCTCCTGTCGGAGCGTTCCTTTTGATAGGTGCTGCACGCTGTAATAAACAATAGCGCCCGCCAGTCCGCTGTAAACACACAGCTTATTCAGTGCATCGATACTCAATAGGCCCCACAGCTCGTTAGATAGCCAGAAAGGATAAAAGGGCTGCACGTCACTGTGCATGATGCTGTCCAGAATCACATGGCTCCAGGTACCTATAAATGCGCTAATAAAGGTAATACCCCAGGTGATTCGTATTGGTTGGGTCTTGCGGGCAATACCAAGCACGATCAGGCCAAACTCTGATAAATGTTTGCCGGATAGGGCGGCAAGCAGGGTTAGTAATGTGGCACCAAGATAGGTATGTGAAAATCCATGCAGCTGTCCCTCGCCTGTGATGATGACGAAAAGTGGTTGTATGTCCATAAGGATCTGGGCCCAGCCAAATACCATCAGACTGAAGCTGCCCTGCAATAATGCCTTGATTATCAGCCCCGGGCCCATGTGTAATGGTGTGAATGGCATAAGCTAGGATTTTCAGATATCGTGATTGGTGAACATACGGCAGACTACCATGCCGTTAATAGTCAAGCTGACAATATCATATCAGCCTGCGGTCAGTTTTTGGCCAAGGATAATATTACATGCTAAAGCAAATTGACCTGTTACGTCATGGTGAACCCGTTGGTGGTCGTCGCTACCGTGGTCAGATGGATGACCCGTTGAGTGACAGGGGTTGGGAAGAAATGCGCACAACCGTTCAGGGTTATGACGACAATTGGGATGCCATCGTGCATTCCCCGTTATCCCGCTGTGCTGATTTTGCAGGTGAACTGTCCGGCAAGCTGGGTATTCCGAAGCTGGCAGATGAGCGCCTGAAGGAAATAGGCTTCGGCGCATGGGAAGGGCAAACGGGAGATGATATACGCGCTGTGGATCCCGATGCCTTGAAGCAGTTCTACCTGGACCCGGTCAATAATCAGCCGGAAGGTGCCGAGCGACTGCGGGCCTTTTATCTGCGTGTGACTGGTGCGTGGGACGATATTGTTGCTCACACGGAACATGAAAGAATTTTATTCATTGTCCATGCGGGTGTGATGCGCGCCATTGTTACCCACGTGCTCAAGGCACCATTGCTATCGATGTACCGCATGCAGATTCCATCCGCTGGCATGATGTCGATTGGTTTTAGTGAAGAGCGTCCACCTACGCTAAAGTTTTAAACATGCGAATCGGTATAGACCTTGGTGGCACCAAAATATCGGGCATCGTGCTTGACGCAAAGGGTAAACCGCAGACCTACCAGCGGATAGCTACACCTGCTGGTGATTATCAGGGGACATTACAGGCAATAGCCGATTTGATTAGCAGGCTGGAAAGGCAAACGGAAGTGGCCGGGTCCATTGGTATCGGCACACCCGGCGCACTCTCTCCAACAACCGGCTTAATGCGCAACTCCAATTCCACTTGCCTGAATGGTATGCCACTGAAGCAGGATATCGAGGCATTGCTTGGTCGAACGATTCAGATGGCAAATGATGCAGATTGCTTTGCATTGTCAGAGGCCAGCGATGGAGCAGGTCAGGGCGCAGCATCGGTATTTGGTGTGATACTTGGTACAGGTGTTGGCGGTGGTCTCGTCATCAATGGTCAGTTGGTCAATGGTAACAATGCCATTGCGGGTGAGTGGGGACATAATTCCCTGCCCTGGATGACAAGCGAGGAGTACCCAGGCCTGCCCTGTTACTGTGGAAATGTCGGTTGTATCGAAACATTCCTGTCCGGTCCGGGTATGCAAATGCATCATTACAATGCGACCCGTGAACAGATGACTGCCAAACAGCTCGTGGAGCTTATCGACAACAAGCCGAGCGCGCGAAACAGTATCGATCAATATATCGACCGCCTGGCGCGGGCGCTATCCAGTGTCATCAATATCGTTGACCCGGAAGTCATTGTACTGGGCGGTGGATTATCCAATATCGATCTTTTATATGAGCGGGTGCCTGAACGATGGGGGCCGTATATTTTTTCTGATGCAGTCAGCACGCGACTGGTTAAACACCGGCATGGGGATGACAGTGGTGTGCGTGGTGCTGCCTGGCTTGAGCCCGGTTAATGCGGGCTAGTGATTGGTGAGCCGCTGTTGTTTCCTGAAGCCGGCTTGCCAGCAGTTCTTACGCTGTTATCTGCGATAGCGTGGTAACAGATAAGCCGGCTGACTTTGCCTGTGACATTGCCCTTTCCAGTCTTGCCGGTGCAGAGCGGCCCATGCATTTATGTTCGAGGTCACCATTGAAGCAATGCACCATGCCGTCTATGAGCTGTTGTCGGTCAAAGGTCTTTCCGGTCAGGAATTCCTGAATGTCCAGTACGTCATTGGCAACGGCACGGGCGAAGTCCTGGTGTTGTTGCCAGAGTTCACCTACTGTTCCGCCAACCTTTAACCCGGCAACATTGGTTGTCACGATATAGAGGTTTTTCAATACTAGCTCGTCCAGTAATTGCTGTTCACTATCCAGCACCCTGACGGGTATATCTATGCTGGCGAGTGCTTCCTGAACCCGTTGTGCATGTGGGCCATACACAGGCGAGGGCACAATGACCTTTGCATCCTGGCCTTTCTTTTTTTCAAACCACACCGAGATGACGGTTGGATTATCCAGACCATGCTGTTGCCAGTCTTGCGGCAGCAATTCATTTTGCAACAGGATGAGTCGATCTCGCCAGCTATCAGGGATATTGCCCAGCACTTCGTGCAGATCCTTCTCTCCAACTGCCACCAGTACCGCATCGGTGTCCGGATGTTGTTCTGCGCATTCCGATAAAGACTGCTCGCGGTTAACCGGCGTAACGGTATGGCCGGTACGCAGGAATCCGCGTGCAAAAACACCGCCCATCTCGCCAACGCCTATCAGGGTCAGGTGTGCTGGCTTATTCATATCGTTTGAGTTCCTCGAAGAGTTCATCTGCATTCTGGAAACGATCATCAGCAGACTTGGCCAGCATTTTATCCAGTAACGGTTGATATTCCGCGAATTCCCCTGGCAGGCGTGGTACCTCGGCGTGTACGTGTTTATAGAACATGGCCATGGGGTTGTCTGCACGATAGGGTTTTTTGCGCGTTAGCATCTGGTAAAAGATAATGCCGGTACTGTAGATGTCCGAGCGGTTATCTACTCTTTTTCCCCTGGCCTGTTCCGGGCTAACGTATGAGGGGGTGCCATAGACCTCACCATGTTTGGTCAGGTCCATGCTGTCATCTTCAATCTGTGCCAGGCCAAAATCCAGTATTGCCAGCGTTTCATCAAGTCTGAAAAGTATATTGCCCGGTTTCAGGTCCCGGTGAACGATACCTTCCCGATGTACTTCTGCAAGCCCGCTTGCTATCTGCTTGAGGTAATTAATGGCCTGCCTGGGGGTGATGCCCTTTCTGATGCGCCTGGTCAGATCGCCGCCCTGAAAACGTTCCATGATGATAAACGCGTACTCGTCAGTAAATGTCTGATCAAGGATGCTGGCAACATGAATATTGTCGATACTGGAAAGCATGGAATATTCGCGAATGAATCGTTCGATCATTCGATCATCCTCAATGGTATCCATGTCGAGGACCTTGATCGCCACCTCTTTACCGGTCTTGTTATCTTCAGCAAGGTAGACTCGTGACATACCACCGCGCCCCAGTTCACGAATCAGGCGATAACCCTTGAGCCCTTCAATACGTTCCTGTGGTAATTCATTATCCGCCCGTGTAGGGCCCTGTTCTTTGCTGGCGGAGGGTTTTTGCTTTCCCTGTATACCGTCTGCATGGCGTTTAATAGCTTCGGCTATTGCGCCGTTTAGTACGACCGGGGTTAAATCCTCGAGTGACAGAATGTTATTGTTCTCACTCAATTCCTCGCTATCACTGGTCAGGACAATGGTCGGGGGGAGTTCACCATTGTCGCTTTTTTCAAGAATATTTCTTACCGTGGCATCTTCTTCCCGGGAGTAGCCGCCAATCAGAATGGCGTCAGCGGACAGGGTTTTATCATCAATAATGTTCGCCAGAGAGTCTTCCTCAATGTCGGCGTCATGCCATCCCATCGACAGATACTGGCTGAGCATCAGCTGTACCTCGTCTTCCGGGTCTACGATAATGAATTTACGATTCAATTTCCGATTTAATATGGGATGCTGGTTCGTGCAATAAACAGTTAAACTTTTACGCTATTGGCTGGTCGAACTAGACTGTAACAGTTCGACCAATTTTAACAACAAATTGCTAGTGATAAAAAGATGCGCATGATG
>JAPHTU010000060.1 GCA_026196145.1 Gammaproteobacteria bacterium | reverse complement strand
GGCCACAGCAATTAATGGCCGCGATCAAGGCATGATAATCTTGTTCACCATTGGAAAAACACCGGGCTCAAGCTATGCTAGAAAACGAGTTTTCACACAACCTGACCCGAAAGCTGACTAAATCAGAATCATAGAAAAAGGCTCATTTTCGGCACAAAGCAGACGAAGTTAAGACAACGATATATGATAGATTTCAACACAACGTAGTTGTTTGAGACTCAGTGTTTAAGTAACACTGTGAAACAGTGATTCGTACATAGACTAATGGTGTTTCTTTATGCTGAATATTTTTTTTAGTCTAGCTAGACAGAAGCATAGAACCAATAAAGAAAATCCCTTATATGGGCTAGCAGGAGCCAAGACACATGATTGGATATTGTTTGCTTGGTGGGCTACTGGTCTAATAATTGGCTATTGTATTGAATGGCTAGCAAAAGGGTCTGTCTGCACTATTTGCGTTGAATTATCAAAATTTATTCCATCGATACTTAGTTTCTCAACTGGATCTAGCTCTCCAGAAACCATGGTATATGTATCACTATACTATATAGTCACAACCCCCGTAGCTTTCTTAATGTTGGCATTTTTAGTTGAGGTTAAATTTATAGATACCTTTATCTCAAGTTATAAAGTCATTTTTATTTGGCTCCTATTCGGTGTAATAGGATTTTATCTGTCATTCTTGATAGATATCGAGATCGGCGGAGATTCTGCTGGTTATCTGAATAGACTGCATAGAGATTATCTGTTTTTTTCTTTAAGTTTTGTGTTCGTCTCATATGCTATGTTCGTAAGTTCTTTTTACAGTCTTTTTGTCAATTTACGAACTTTAGAGAATGCAAGAAAAACGTAGTTTATACAACCGTGTAGTATTTAAGCTGTGGTCATGGAAAAATGCGCACAATGTGCGTACTTTTGACAAAATCTGTAACACTGGATTTCGGCATTTAATGGCTAATAAGCGACATCGTTCCTGTTCTAGCTATTACGGAAAGTTATCGCTAAACTTTTCCAGCCATTCGAGGGCGGCTTGATGGCTAGTGAGCATCCTGCCTTCCCTTGTTGCGACTTGTTGGCGGTATTCTTCGATGTGGCATAGCTTTTCAATCATACGAACCGACAATTCAGCCCTGGGAGTGCAAAACTTGACGCCCACTTCATACCGCTCATTGGGATGATCCTCCGAATCCCTGCACCACATGACAATGCCCTCAACTTCAAAATCGTAGCCTTCCAGTAGAATTTTAATATGGATAATCTTATCGGGCTCAATGCGGGTTGAGGTGGTAAAACATAGGCCACTGCGGCTGATATTGCGTACGTGCGGTTTATCTTCGATGGTTACATCGAGAATACTATATTCAATCGGAATATTCGTTGGGTGACGAATATATTGCCGCATTTCTTCATTTGTTGTCATTATTATCTCTTTCCCGGTAGCTTTGGCCAGCATGACTATCGCATAACCCTACCTCAAATGACGAATTAATAAAATAATGATGCATAGTAAAGATCAATGAAATCAGACTCGATCGAGTGACTCAACCTCACTCCTGAACATATGATTGGTTTTATTTATTACAATAAACCGGTTGGCGCAAGATAACGGCATTGAACGCGTTACAACAATTTAGGCGGGCGCAGATATGGCTGTTCCTGTATCAAAGGCAGCCCATTTCACATCAACGCCAAGCGCTTCGTCATAGATTTTTCTGGACTGTGCGTACTGGTTAGGGGTAGGCCATTCCATGAAATAGGCGACCGTTATATCGTCCGCGTAGGCAGACCCAGGCGGTACAAGAGCTGCTGAAAGTAACAAGGAAATGGTGAAAATACTTTTCAGCAAGCTTTTAAATAACTTCATGTTTTTATCGTTCAAGGAGAGACGGGCAGTATTATAAACAATAAAAAGAGGGCGTTTGCGGAGAAAGTGCTTTTCCGCATTCGTCCTTCCACAGAACGGACAGGGACATGGGGGGGCGCCAGCAATGATAGAATGACTTCAACGCCATGGATCCATGCCATCAATAAATACCCGGCTTTTAGCGTAAACTTGCCTTTAACCTCTATTATCCACTTAACACAAGATGCCATCGCCCAAGACAACAAAGAACGCTTACCCGCAACCTCAACGATTACAGTTTCCTGACGCAGAGGCCGAGCACGAATGGCTAGGCTATGCCTTTGATGCCTATTACCAGGCAGATGTTGGCGTAGCGGAAAGCATTAAAGTAGAAGAAGACAAGGGCAGGAAGCTTGCATGTGCCAAGGGATGCTCAAGTTGCTGCAAAAGCCATACAACCATACCCATCTTCCCCCTGGAATTATTAGGCTTGTATTGGTATGTAACTGAAATTATGGCTTCGGATGTTCGCAGCAAAGTTAAACTTCAGCTTACTGACCATACTTCAGGTGATCCTTGTCCTTTTTTATTAGATGGCGCATGTTCGGTTCACCCCATGCGCCCGCTTGCCTGCCGACATTTCAATGTGTTTGGCAGAGTCTGCAAGGAAGGCGAAGATGCATTCTATAGTCGTCGTGAAGATGTGCTGACACCAATAAAATCTCATCAGGATGCAGCATATGAAGCCATGTTACCCTTTCATGGCTTCACGACACCTGAGCAGAAACAACAAGCCATGAAATCCTCTTATGTGCAAAAGCAGGCACGAGTATTACAGGAGATTGACTGGGCACATTTAGCGGCACGTATCAACACCTGAACCATTCAGTCTGACCAATCATTAATGACGATTTACCACATCAAATCATCAGGCACCTGGTGTTCCGCATATTCGTCGTCTTCACCCGGTTTCTGTTCATCGGGTAATTCAATCACCAGGCTGGGGTTACGCTGGCGTATCTTCCCGGCAATGCTTGCAGGCACAAGCTCGAATACGCCATTGTAGTTTACGATAGCCAGCTTGCCGCTGGTGATCATCCTGTGTGTCTGCGGAGAGACGTACATCTTCTTGGCCTTTCCCTTGTTCTCGAAGTAAAAAGCAACGTCGTCTTCGCTATTGCTTCGCGGGTGGCGATTATTCTCTACCAGTTGTTTGACCTGGGCCGCGATCTCACGCTGGCTGACAGCCTCGTTTAGCTTACGACTCAGCTCTCGGTCTTTCGCCGCCTGTTCTGCACGCGCTTGCTGCGCCTGCTTGTCCTGTTCGGAGGTAGCGGGACCCTTTGCCTTGCGTTGCTGATGGGCCTTTTTGTGTTTTTCCTTTCTGACCTTGCTTGCCTTGTCTTTACTAACCAGGCCCGCCTTTAGTAACTGCTCCTGTAATGATAATCCCACGGAATTCTGTCTCGCAATCTGGTATTTGATGGTGCAGATACTGCCACAGATTGAATATTGGTAGCAAACGATGTACTTGGCCGCTAATCGACCACTCTACCGTATTCCTGATATTCACAGCACTATTTATTGTGACTGTAATACCGCTATCTTTCACCACTAATTCTAACTATAGTTATCTATAGCACGTCTTGTCCGGTAACCCGGATTACGAGCAAACCTGTGACCAGACTTCTTTTGGCCATACCTATCGCCTCTAGAGGGGAGTTACAATGGAAAATATCAGTGATATCAAGATCGAGAGCATTGACGAAAGCCGCCCGCCCAGCGTCGAGCACAAAACGTACATTAATTTGATTTTCAAGCTGAACCATCAGGCACCAAGCCTGTGGTGCGCACTGTTCAACACCATAATGTCCAAGCACCCTAGCAAAGCCAAATTAGATATAGAGGAAGGTATTCATATCGAAACATGGGTCAAGTCACCTGGCGAAATTGCAGCTCACCTGGAACTTTTAAAGGAAGCTGTTTCTAGCGCTACTGCCGAGTATATCGAGCAGATACGACTAAGTACGCTTGTCCCTGATACAGGCGATTCCTCAGAGGTAGGGGCCGACAGTCCGCAGGGAAAGCTGAACAAGATTATTGACGAGCTTGATTTCGGCAGTTGAGACTTAGCCAAGGGCTTGTTGTCTAATCTTATATCTGATACTGGATAATCGTATTACCCGTAGACTGCCTGTCTGATTCCATCTCGATACGTAGATAATTTGGCGTATAACCTGAATAGCGGTATTCACCGCTATCCAGCACCTCAACCTTGTCTTCCAGCAATACCGCGCAGGTCTTGCCCTGCTGTTGTTGCATAAAATCCTGCTTCATTTGTTCCGCCAGCTCATGCAATTGCCTTGAGCGTTGCTTGATTACCCCGGGCTTAACCGGGTCAGGAAGGCTCGCTGCCTTGGTGCCTTCTCGTGGAGAAAAGGAAAACACGTGAGTATGACCAAAGCCGACAGATTCAATAAAGTCATAACCGGTTTGCCATTCTTCATCGGTTTCGCCCGGAAAACCAACAATGATATCGGTTGTCACGTTAAACCCTGGAATTGCGTCACGAGCTGCCTCAATCAGGCTCGCATAGTCTGCCGTCTTGCAGCGGCGTGACATGCGTTTTAATACGCTGTCCGAACCGCTTTGTAATGGCAGGTGAAGATGTGGCATGAGCCTGTCGTTTTCAAACAGCTCAAAAAAACCTTCATGTAAGTCCCATGGCTCCAGTGAGCCAAAGCGGATACGCGGCACATCGGTTTCTCTCAATACCGTTTGCGTTAATGAATAAAGATCAGAGCCAATGTCCGATCCGTAACCGCCCAGGTGTACACCGGTTAACACGATTTCCTTAACACCCTGCTCTGCGTGCTGGTTAATCTGATCGATTATTTGTTTAACGGGCGTGCTACGTTCCTCTCCTCGTGCAATGGTGACAATGCAGTAGGTACAGCGCCAGCGACAACCATCCTGCACCTTGATGAAGGCACGTGAACGACCACGTTGAAACAAGGCAGTTTCTGCCGGCCGTTGCGCCAGTGCCGGCATGGTCTGCAAATCCAGTTCGTTATGTATACGTTCTACCAGCCGGTCTTTGTCTTCATTCGTCACCACCAGGTCGACGCCTTCGATGCCGGCTGTCTGTTGCTGTTCCAGCGTGGCGTAGCAGCCGCTTACCACTAATCTGGCCTGCGGGTTATTGCGTTGTGCGCGGCGAATTAACTGTCGTGACTTACGGCCCGCCTCACCCGTCACCGCACAGGTGTTGACCACCAGTAAATCGGCATCATCCACGCTGCCGGTAATTTCATGCCCACGCTTTTGAAAATCACCTGCCCACTGTTGCAGCTCGGCTTCATTCAGCCGACAGCCAAGGATCTGTAGATTGACGCGCATGATCTGGGGAAAAATGGACTTATACGAGAAAGGAATGGTCTATTCTATAAGCATACGGGAGATGAGGACAGAACAATGAGGATCAATACCCTGGCGGTACTGGTGTTACCGCTATTTTTGTTATGCAGTAACCTTGTTCAGGCGGAGGCGACCTACGAACAAACCCCGTACAGGGAAGAGCAAAAGGTCGTGTTTGATTTTTACCTGGATGAGCCCGCCAAGGCCGCGACCGCGCTCTACTGGCTGCGTGCGTATATGAACCCCTTGCTGGACGACCCCTACGGCTTCGCCCCTGAATTCATGGATATCAAGGTCATCATTCATGGCACCGAGATCGTTACCGTCGCCAGGAAAAACTATGAGAAATATCGCGATATCGTTGAGCGCATGAAGTATTACGAGGCATTGGGGGTGGAATTTCGGGTTTGCGCGCTAGCCGCAGATGACTATGGATATACCGCCAGTGATTTCCAGGATTTCATCCTCATGGCGCCGTCTGCCATTACCGAGCTTGGCCACTGGCAGCAGGAAGGCTACGCCCTGATTCGGCCCGTTGTGTACACCAAAACACAGTCGATCGAAGAGATCAGGTAGTCAGAAAACCTTGCCATTTTGACTATTTGAGTTAATACTTAAGGCAATTTATCAAGAAGCTGGTTTAATTGTGCGCTTTTTCAGTCAAAAACTTATCCTGGTAATGTCTCTGACAGCGACACTGGCGCTGTTGCCAATGCAAGCTGCGGCCTTTGATCCGACGGGTTTTCTGGTCAACAAGGTCATGGAATTCCTCATTGACGAGGCAACCAAGCCCAAGAAGCCGGAATACCATTCCGAGCATCCCGTTACCACCCGGAATATCCCCAAGAACAGCAAGGCAGGTGTCCTGGAGCCACCCGTAAATGGCTACCAGCTGGAAATTGATGGCGATGAGTATGTACTGGCGTTTAACTCCAGGATCCGCGACGAAGGCAACCGCCTTGTCCCTACCGGCAGAATTCAGCAGGAAAAACGTATCCGCTACACGCTCAATAGCCAGGAGCAGGTAGAAAAAATCTGGTTGCTGGGGCCCAGCGAGAGATAGCCCAGACCATAAGGGGCAACAAGCTCCTGAATCCCGTTTATATACCGACCACCTGCAGATGCTCTGAAAGCTTTCTCATGCCAGGCTGTTTTTGCCCTGGTTTAAGACCCTGCCCCTTAATTTAACAGTTATATCGGCAGACATTTGCACCAAGGTACTGCTCGTACGCTTCCCCATTGGCAAGCCATTTTTCCAGCGTACTGCTGGCAGCATCGGCGTCCATTGATTTTGGCAGTTCACAATATACCCCGTAGCGATGACGGGGGCTCGCCTGGTCCTCGGCAATCACCGTACCCTGCTCAACAAACAAGGTCCTCTGCGGCCAATGCCCTTCGACAGCAGCAAAGGCAGCATGTCCGAATTGTTGTACCAGCAAGCCAGCCTGGGCATCGAAACCGTGCCTGGTCAATGGATGCACCCGGTAGTAATCCTCCAGCAACTGCCCGGCTTTATCGACCAGCTCCTGCCTGAGTTGCCTGGCATCATTCGCAGAAAACTGCCCCGGCGCCACGAACACATTGGGGGCATTGGTATCACCGTTTACCAGCGTGATGTCATCCACCAGCAGAAGTGCTTTACCGTCCAACAATATATTCAGGACGCCCTCATCCAGGGTTTCGATTAATTGCGTTAACTCGGTTGTGTTCATGCTGGCGACTAATGGGCTTCATCCCAGTTCTGCCCTACACCCGCCTCGACTACCAGCGGCAATGATAATTCCGCCGCTCCACTCATCAGGCTATTAATGGTCTGGCTCATCTCATCAACTGCGCTTTCTTCGACCTCAAATACCAGCTCGTCATGCACCTGCATGATCATCTTCACCGGCGGCCGCTTCGTTTCTATCCAGTCATGCACGTTAATCATGGCATGCTTGATAATGTCCGCTGCCGTGCCCTGCATGGGCGCATTGATCGCGGTGCGCTCCGCCGCCTGACGCCGCATACCATTACGCGCATTGATTTCAGGCAGGTATAAACGCCGACCATAAAGGGTTTCAACATAGCCATCTTCCGCCGCCTGCTTGCGAATACGGTCCATGAACGTCAGCACACCGGGGTATTTTTCAAAATAGGCATCCACATATTCCTGCGCATCGTTGCGCCCAATATTCAATTGTTTGGCCAATCCGAATGCCGACATACCGTAGATCAAGCCAAAGTTAATGGCCTTGGCTGCGCGGCGCTCATCGGTGCCGACATCTTCCAGTTTCAAACCAAATACCTCTGCCGCTGTCGCGCGGTGCACATCCTCCCCTCGCTGGAAGGCACCAACCAGCCCCTCATCCTGGGACAGGTGCGCCATGATGCGCAGTTCAATCTGGGAATAGTCCGCCGCCAGTAATACCATGCCCGGGGGCGCAATAAAGGCCTGACGAATACGCCG
>JAPHTU010000308.1 GCA_026196145.1 Gammaproteobacteria bacterium | reverse complement strand
GGCGCCCTCGAAGTCCATCGGGTATATGGCCGGTTGTGGATAGCCGGCATCTTCCAGTTCATCGTATAGTGACTCAAGCAACTCGACATTCTTGTCCATCAATACAACGGTTGCACCATGCGATGCATAGACCCTCGATGCTGCGGCACCAATACCGTTGGCGCCACCGGTGACAACGATGACCCGGTCTTTCAGGCAATCGGGAGCGACTTTAAAATCTTTGGGAATGCGGTAACTCATGGGGTATTTCCTGCAAGTATTTGTATGGCTGCTGCCTTGCCGGAAATGATAGCGCCTTCAAGCGTGGCAGGATAGCCGGTTGCGGTGTAGTCGCCGGCCAGCCAGCATCCATTTAAAGCGGTTTTATTGTTCGGGCGTAGTGTTTCGGCATGCGGGGTGGCCGAGAAGGTTGCACGCTTTTCGCGGATGACCAGGCTATCAATCGGGTCATCCTGAAGATCGGTATTTGCCTTAATATCATTGACTACGGTTTGTACCAGTTCTTCTTTACTCATGCTCGCATGCTCACCATCGGCGCTGATAACGGCAGCGACTATCTTGGGGTGACTGGTGATGCGTCGATCAAATATCCACTGTGTCGAGCTATCGGCCAGGCCCTGCATGGTGGGGTTGAGTAATACGGCCCTGCTGTATTTCAGATAAACCGTTGCAATTGGCTCGTAGTTAAACTGGCTGATATCCCGGTGTAGTGACGAGAGTGAATCAATTGGCTCAATCAGGCTGGCGCAGCTCCATGGGTTGGTGGCTATGATGAGCTGACCGGTTGCTATCGTCATATTACCAACGGTGACACCGGTTACCCGGTTATCCCGTGTTTCGATCCTGCTTACACGCTGGCCGGTCATGACGTTTACGCCCTTGCCAATGAGCCAGTCCATGGCGGGCTGGGGAAACAGGCGACCCATATCGTAGCGGGGCAGAAGAATGTCGGAGTCCGCGCGTCGTCGCATAAAGGCGTCTTTTAACACGCGTTGAAATACCCTTGCCGAGGCGATATCCGGATGCGTATTCATTGCTGCAATACAAAGCGGTGTCCACAGGTAATGGGTAACACGTTCAGATTGACCGGTACAATGCATTAAGTCGGTAACGGTCATGTCGGAACGTGCGCGGGTGCCAATCAGGCGCAACCAGTTCGCCATCGTTTTGATCTTGTCGCCGGCGCTCAATCCGTCGGCCTTGAGGAAGGCCAGTAGCAGGTGTAACGGGGCGGGTAGCTTCGGTGCGGTAAGGCTTACAGTGCCTTGACTGCCTTTAACAGTTAATGACAGTGGTAGCCTGGAAAGTACAAAGGCTTCGTCCACGCCGATGATTTTTAACACTTCAAGGAAGTTTCGATAGGCACCCAGGGCGATATGTTGTCCGTTATCAACTGGCAGGTCACCAAACATCACCATGCGGGCGCGACCGCCGGGCTGTTCGGCTGCCTCGATCAACGTCACCGGGACATTCTTGTTTGCCAGGTGTATGGCGGCAGACAGGCCGGCCCAGCCACCGCCGATAATGACAGTGGAATGGTTGTTTGTGCTAGCCCGCATGTTGCTTTAAATAGGCCTGATGGCGCTTGCTTTCACGCCGTGCCGTTTTCCAGGCGATCCATAGCTTGGAAAGCTTCGGAATAGCGGTGCGGCCTGTCATTACATGAAAATGGCTGGCACGCATTTTGACCAGCAGCGCGTGGTAAATTGCCGACATGATCAGGCCGCTGCGCTGGTTCCAGCGATCAGGCTCCGGCAGGGCCGCCATGGCAGATTCGTAATAGTTTTCTGCGCGTGTGCCAAGCTCCTGCAGTACCGACTGCAGGCCATCACTTGTCTGTTCCTGTGTCAGGTCGGTATCGGTTACATGATATCTAGCTAACATATCCTGCGGTAAATAAATCCGCCCGCGTGCCGCATCTTCACGCACATCCCGGATGATATTGGTCAGCTGAAAGGCCATACCCAGGTCATGTGCATATTGCTCGGTGGATTGGTATTCGTACCCAAACAGGCGCGCAGCAAGTAATCCCACTGCACTGGCGGCGTGATAACAATACTTCTCCAGTTCATTGATACTGGAATATCGTGCCTGCAGCAGATCCATCTGCATGCCGTCAATAATTTCCAGCAGGTGTTTTTTGGGTAGTTGGTATGGCTCAATCAGGCGCTTCAGCTCGATGGCAACCGGGTGATGTGGATTGCCTTCAAAGGTCTCGTTGATTTCGGCTCGCCACCAGTCCAGTTTTTGCTGTGCAACGCCGGTATCCTGGGATTCATCGACCACATCATCCACCTCGCGGCAAAAGGCATAAAGCGCGGTGATTGCGCGACGGGTATCAGCCGGCAGAAACAGAAAGCTGTAATAAAAGCTGGAGCCGCTGCTAGCCGTCTTGTCCTGGCAATATTGCTCGGGCGTCATGGAATGCCGGGTAATTGTAAAAGGTGGCGCATTCTAGCCGATTTTGGATGTGATTTCCGGGCGAGGGGGATGGGCGGGTACGAAATGCCTTATGTGGCCGTCATCACCGAGCGCCTTTATCGCCATCCAGAGGAAATAATATAGATTCCCGCTAACAACATGCGGGAATGACGAAGTATTGGACCGGGTCGTCATCCCCGAGTGTCTTTATCGGGGATCCAGTCGGCGTTGGCAATAATTGTTAGTGCTGCCTTTCACTGTTATGGCAGTCTCGGTAAGATAACTGCTTGCCGAATTATCCATTCCGATGTCCAAGCCCATACTCCTATCCATTGTCGAATCCCGAGGCCACCCGGACTTCACTGATCTGTATGAGCAGTTGGGGTTTGAGCACCAGTGGGTGACCTCGATGCGCAAGGCGCTCAGCTTTGTGAAAAAAACGGCGCCGGATTACGTGGTGGCAGAGTTTTTCTATGGCTATGGCAATAATTACGCCGGTGTGAATATCAGTAACCTGGACGTGTTTTTATATTCACTGGAAAAGTATGCGCCACAGGCCAGGGTCATTGCACTGGTGTCAAAGGCCGAGCGCCAGCATGCAGAAAGATTGAACGAGATTATTGCCTACCATGGCATCGCCCAGTATCCGGTGCGTGAATCGGATATGCGGACATTGTTAACCAGCTGACTGTTTATGACTGAAGAAAACTCCGAAACGCCAAACCCGGAAGAGGAACTTGACCTGCGTACACGCCTGAACCTGGAAACCGGCCGCATAAGCTGGCAGGAGATTGAGGTGTTGTTCGCACGTGGCATGGCGATGTACGTCGCACCACAGCTAGATCTGGTCGAGGTCGCCGCGCTGACGGCAGAAAACGAGACCGCGCAGATGAAGCAATGGACGGCGCAGGGACTGGTCGGTGCGCTGACGGTCGAACAGGCGAAAGACTGGCAATCGCGTAACCCGGAGCTGTGGGCGGTGGTGGTTGCGCCGTGGGCCTTCGTGCAGGAGCGGGCAGCGACGCATTAGTCAGTGCCCAGGACGCATGATCCTTGACAGGGCATTAGTGCCAACTATGATATCGACATGCTTGGGGGATCACAGGGTAAGATACAAATGACAGCGCTACGGCTGTGGATGGTGGCATTTGCCCTGCTGTTCTCGCAGTGGGTATTTGCCAACCATGATCACGAAGCTGATCATGCAGTCGATGAGGCCTGTCAGGTTTGCCTGGTTGCCGATCATTTTGATCTGCCCCCCGCAACTGATATTGCTCTACAGACTTTACCTGCAATAGAGCCTGTATTCACCGGGCTACATTCCTGCTTTATAACTCCACTTTATTCATCGCATACCGCCAGGGCACCACCACTCTTTCTCTATCTCTGATTTCAATGACCTCGACCGAGGTCATCCTGTGTCTCGATGACACTTACAGATGGAGAATACCAATGAAATTTTATCTATTGCCAATCCTGATGGTTGGTTTGTTGATTACTGCCGAGAGTCAGGCTGCACAAGTCAGCTATGGTCTGACACTCGATGGCAAAATTACCGACTATCGGCAGGACCCCGAAGAATATGAATTGCCCGGATTCGGGCTGGGAGGGGAAGCCGGACTCGATGACGAGGGTTTTTCACTCAATCATTCGGAAATTACCATGCAGGTTGATGCAGAACATCTCTCCGCCAAGATGACAGTTGTCATCCCGGAGGAAGACGGCGATATTGATGCGGAACTGGAAGAGCTTTACCTGGAAAGTGTGGGGCTGGGAAACGGTATCACACTAAGAGCCGGTCGTTACTTTGCAGGTGTAGGATATATTAACCAGCAGCACACCCATTCATGGGATTTCGCTGACGCCCCATTGGCCTATCGTGCCTTCTGGGGCAGGCAATACATAGATGATGGTTTGCGTATAAACTGGGTTGCACCGACTGACATGTTTGTTGAGCTGGGTCTCGATGCCCTCAATGGCGGGAAATATCCAGCTGGCGGTTCTACCTCCTGGGATGGTGTTGATGCCCATGTGGCCTATGCAAACTTTGGTGACGATATTGATTCCAGCCAAAGTTGGCAGGCAGGTGTCAGTTACTATGCCGCTGACGTAGACGATCGTCTGTCCGGTGGACACCAGCACGGTGGGGGTGGTGCTACTGAAATACCCGGCTTTACTGGCGACAGCGATGTCTTGGGACTCAACCTGGTTTACAAATGGGCTCCAGATGGCAACTACCGTAACAGGAACTTTACCCTACAGTCAGAGTTATTCATACGCGATGAGGACGGGGACGTAATCCTTAAAGGAAGCAGTCCACTGGAGGCCACAACCTACAGGGGGGATCAGAAAGGCTTTTACGTGCAGGGCGTCTACCAGTTCAAGCCACAGTGGCGCGTAGGATCACGCTTCGATTATCTTACCAGCGATAACAAGGGCTCTGATGCCGAGGTACTGGAAGAAGCATCGTTGGACGATGAAGGCGTAGACCCAAAACGATGGAGTGTAATGCTTGATTATGCACCAACTGAAATGAGTCGCTGGCGGCTTCAGTTTAACCGGGACAAGTCTTACGAACGTAATGACAATCAAATTCTCTTGCAATACGTAATCAGTTTTGGAGCTCACGGTGCGCACACATTCTAAATATATCCAATTTATTGGTTTCGTCCTGTTCGTTACGCTTAGCCAGCCGGCTTTTGCCAAACTTAATGTGCTGGCATGCGAACCGGAGTGGGCGGCATTGGTTACGGAAATCGGCGGTGAACACGTCAAGGTATTCAGCGCCACCACGGCCATGCAGGACCCGCATCAGATCCAGGCACGACCCAGCCTGATCGCCAAGGCTCGGCGTGCGGATATGATTGCCTGCAGCGGCGCGGGACTTGAAGCAGGCTGGTTGCCTGTACTGCTTCGTAAATCAGCCAATCCAAAAATACAGACAGGAAAGCCAGGTCACTTTCTGGCCACCGATCATGTGAAATTGCTTGGTAAGGTAATTGATGACCCGGCTAACCTGCATGCGGCCGGTAATCCACACGTGCATTTTGACCCCCAACGAATGTCGTCAATAGCTGAAGCCTTAAAGAACATACTGTCGAAAATCGATGCTGAAAATGCGGACGATTATCAAGCGAACCTGCAAAACTTCAGCGATAGCTGGAATGCTGCCATGCAGGGTTGGGAGACGTCTGCAACCAAACTGAAGAAACGCTCTGTTATTGTTCATCACGACAGCTGGGTATATTTGATTCAATGGTTGGGTATCAAACAGGTAGCCGCGCTCGAACCAAAGCATGGTATACCCCCAAGCACAAGCCATTTAGCAAAACTGCTCGAAATAGTTGAGCAGCAGCCTGTTGACATGATCATACGATCCGGATATGAAGATGAGCGCCCCTCCGAGTGGCTATCACGGAAGTCAGGAATTCCTGTGGTCACAATACCCTTTAGCGTAGAAAACTACAGTACCCCTGGTGAGCTTAAAAGATGGATGGATGGCGTGATTTCAAAGCTGCTGCCTGGTGTCAGTAAATGAACGAGCTTCATGTTGACATCCTGCTGCCTGCAATGGCTGCCGGTATGGTGGTGTTATCAACCCATGTGCCCCTGGGGCGCGAGGTATTGCGCAGGGGAATTATCTTCATCGATCTGGCGATAGCACAGATTGCGGGTCTGGGAGTCATAGCAACGACACATATTGTAGAAGATGGTGAAAGCTGGCTGGTGCAGTTGGCAGCGGTCAGTGCGGCGCTCTTGGGGGCCATGCTATTTAACTGGATTGAAAAACACCTGCCTGAAATTGAAGAGGCATTGATCGGGGTTTTCTTTGTGCTGGCTGCCACGGCAAGTCTGCTGTTACTGGCCAGTGACCCGCATGCCGGTGAGCATTTAAAGGAACTACTGGTTGGGCAAATCCTTTGGGTGAGCTGGTCTCAGTTGATATTGCCTGCGGTTATTTCAGGCCTGATTGTTATTGTATGGTGGAGGATTGGTCATTCGCCACCCTCATGGCTGTTTTACAGCCTGTTCGCGCTGGCAATCACAATGTCCGTCCAGCTTGTTGGCGTGTATCTGGTTTTTGCCAGTCTCATTATCCCGGCCTTAACGATCCACTATCAAAAAAATGGCCAGGCATTATGGATTGCCTATGGTGTCGGTATTTTGGCCTACATGCTTGGACTCATCGGGTCCAGCCTGCTTGATCTACCCAGTGGCGCACTGATTGTCTGGGCGCTGGCGATAGTTGGAGTAATAACCGTGTTGATACAGCAGCTAAGGCGAACATAGTCTGGCCGGATTGCAATGTTCGTCCAATAACGCACAATAGCGGGATGCGGCAACGATTAATAATGCTGGTATTCCTGGTTTTGCACGGACTCTGCATTAACCTGCAGGCCTTTGAACTGCATGACGCCCACCTGCACTATAACCAGAATGTCTGGAAACGCCTGCCACCGGAGCAGGCCATTCACTTCCTGGTGGAAAACAATATCCAGCGCGCCATCTTCTCCAGCACCCCGGAAAAGGGGACCGAGATGCTGTACGCACTGGCGCCGGAGCGTATTATTCCCTTTATACGACCCTATCGGGCCTACAAGGATGTGCTGACATGGCATCATGATCCGGAGATTATTGAATACATCCGGGCACAGGCAGCCAAGGGTATTTATCGAGGTTTCGGTGAATTTCACATGTGGATCGAGCACCTGGACGGCAAGTCGATCTTGCCCGAGTTGATGCAGATCGCCGCCGAGCAGAACTGGGTGTTGAGCGCACATACCGATATCGAAACCATCGAGGCGCTCATCAAGATGCAGCCGACCGTGAAAGTCATCTGGGCACACTGTGGTTTTTCCTACGAGGCGCATGAAATCCAGGCGCTGATTGAGAAATATCCCACGGCCTACTGCGATATGTCATTGTATGAAAAGCTTACCGATGAGGATGACAACCTGACACCGGCATGGAAGGTCCTGATGGAAAGGCATCCGGATCGTTTCATGGTTGCTATCGACACCTACAAGGAGGCGCGCTGGGGGGAAGTCGCCGAACATGCCCAGTTCATCCAGGAATGGCTGATACAACTCGAGCCAGCGGCGGCAGAGATGATTGCGAACGGTAATGTCTCGCGCTTGTTCCCGCTTCAAAAACATTGATTTAGCCGGTGTTTCCGGTCAAGTTTTTTGCCAAATCGGTGTGAATTTCCCAGTGCATTCAATAGAATGCATGGCCTCATTGAGTAGTGCTGTCGCCATTAATGTCTGAAACACAACGCATCCGGGAAATTCCCTATAACTACACGTCGTTTTCTGATCGCGAAATTATTATTCGCTTTCTGGGTGATGACGGCTGGGCGCTGATCCAGAAGTTGCGGGGTGAGCGGCGTACCGGTCGATCTGCGCGCATGCTGTTCGAGGTGCTGGGTGATATGTGGGTCATCAGTCGTAACCCCTACGTGACGGATGACATGCTCAATAGTCGCAAGCGCCGCAACCAGCTAATCGGGGCCCTGCGTCACCGCCTGGACCAGGTAGAGCAGCGGGCGGATGGCAATGAAGACGCGCTCAACCTGTTTCGCCAATCCTGCGAGGCAGTGAATGAATTCGAAAAAGATCTCGATGAGCAGCTCGCGCTCAGAAGGAAGGCCAGGCGCAAATTACGGCGCGTCACATCGGTACAGAATATCGACTTTGGCGGGCTGGCACGTGTCTCCCATGCCACTGACGCCACCGACTGGCGTGTCGAGATGCCCTTTGTGGTGATTTCACCGGATTGCGAGGCAGAGGTCGC
>JAPHTU010000324.1 GCA_026196145.1 Gammaproteobacteria bacterium | reverse complement strand
TGCGCATGATGCCGGATAAATATGTATTTCCCCTGTTTTTAGCCCTGTTTCTTTTTGCTCCGGCCAGCTTTGCCGCTAGCGAAGACACGTTATTAAAGGATTTACAGGGAGGTGAGCAAAGGCTGTCCGATCACCTGGGCAAGGGGAAGTGGGTATTGTTTAATATCTGGGGACCGAAGTGCCCTCCCTGCCTTGAGGAAGTTGGCGAGCTGGTCTCATTGCATGATGAGCACCATGATAAAGATGCGATTGTGGTCAGCCTGGCGCTGGACTTCCCCAGTTTTTCGTATGCCAAGGTCGATGAAGTGGCTGCCTTTGTCGATGACTATTTTGTCAACTTCACGGTATTGCTGGGCGATTCAAAGCTGGCGGAACAGGTAACGGGCGAGCTTTTAATGGGCACCCCAACGACCTATCTGTATGACCCAAAAGGCAAGTTGGCAGCTGTTCGGGTCGGCACAGTTACACAGGAGATGGTGGAAAACTTTATAGAGAATTACGAGAAATAATCAGAACGCTGGTAATGCGCAGTTCGTGCGCACAATCGGCCTGAAATCAGCTGGCGAGGGTAAGACCGCCAGCCAGGTAGAAAGGAATTATTTGCCGAACAGTTTGCCGAGCAGGCCGGCTTTCTTCTTGGGCTTGGCGCGGGCCGCAGTGGGCGAACCACCCATGACATTCAGAAAACGGTCGGCCGCGACATCACCAACATCTTTGCGCAATATTTTGGAGAGGTAGTCTACCGACATTCCGCGCTGGGCCAGCTCATTCGCCTGGTCCTTGATCCAGCCATCGCTGGGCTTCTTCTTCATCCCGTCGATAAATCCATCCAGCAGAGTTTTGGACCACATTGTTTGTTCTTCTGCCATTTGTCTAACTCCCAAGCCAAATATGGCCGCTAATTTACTGGATAATGCCGAAAAATGCTATCTATTGTCGCGCCTAGCCATGACTTTTGCGGCCTGGTAACTGGGTGCGGAACATTTGTGTATCCTGAAGGTCATCGGCCAGATTCTCCGGCTTGACAAAGCGAAGACGTATATCGCCGATTTCAATAATATCGTTATTTTCCAGATGCTGTTCCAGGACTTCCTGGTCATTGACCAGCAAGCCGTTTTTGGAGCCCATATCAGTGATAACAAAGCGTCCATCATCAGTAAAGTGAATTTCAGCGTGGTAACGTGATATGGCGGAATCATGTAACGCAACATCATTTCCCCGATAACGGCCAATCTTGGTTTCAGCCGAGCGAATCGGGTAACGTCGCGGGTTATTGCCCTGATCATCGGCGATTTCCAGCCAGGCATAGGCATCGTCAGTCGCTTCTACCACCTCTGGTTGATTGAGTTTGGGTAGACGGCGGCCCAGCCTTACCACCAGATAGATGGTGATACCCAGTAGCAACAGGCTGATCGCCAATAGCAGTAACCAGTAAATATCGGCTGTTTGCCCGACATTCTTCTTGGGGACGCGTTCAATAATGATCTGGGGCGCGACCGGTGTAATATCTTCCGTAACCGGTACGATTGCTTGTGCCGCCTTCGCAGGTGGCAGCCTCACAGGGAGGTTAATGATGTTATGTGATGCACCTGAGGTGATTGACAGAGTGGCATCCTGACGGCCGCCGATGTTGGCCTGAATCGCAGGGGACAGGTCAATGTGGAATTGCGCCCCACGGTTGATGGCATCAAACATACGTTGCAGGCTGTTGTTATCCAGTTGGTATGTCCCGGGTTGGGTAGACAGGTACTGCCCGCCGGTATCTTCACTCAGTCGCCGCAATGTCTGTAAGGCAACGGTCAGGCTGACGGTATCCGCATAGCCAATGGTATACACGCTGATGGAATTATTGATCGCGGCTCGTACCACATCACGATGAAAATAGGCCTGATCCTCTGCCCTGCCGTCAGACAGCAGAAACAGGAACTTACGGTCGGCGGGGTAACGCGATAATTGTTTGATTGCGCCCAGCGTATTGCGGTAAAGCTCGGTGGTCTTTCCCACTGCCTGCAGGCTTCTTGCCTTCTGTCGTATCGTTTCCGCACTGGCACCAAGTGGTGTCAGAAAGTGTAAGTCGGTATCAAAGCGTGCCAGACCGTACAAATAATGATCTTGCTGAAAGCCAAGCAACTGGTCCAGGTGGCTAATGGTATTCTCAATGGCCTGTTGCCGGCCCGGGTCACTGGTATCGACCAGAAAAAGAATGGCTGTACGCTGCTGGCTGGCAGGTAGTTCCTCGGTACGCGAAACGTTTAGCTCAACTTCCCCTATGTGAGCGCTAACCCGGTCAATTGGCGTGGCGTCTACCGGGCGAACATCCAGTGCCAGACGGTCGCTGGAGACCTTGCTGTAATGCACCATGGTATTATTTTGCAGAACGGTTTCTGCATGTGCCGTGAAACAAAGCAGTAGTAACAGGCCAAGTAGCTGGTATTGTGTCGTCATACGAAAAAATAGTTTGTCGGATATCGTCATTGCCCTAGTATAGCAATGCTATCGCCATGAAATATCGAAGAATCATACCGGAACCTATCGAATATATATGCACCGCAGGGCTTTTTTAACAGCAACCGCAACTGGCGCTGTATTGGGCGGGATGCCAGGCCTGATTCAGGCTGCCAGTGAGACAGACCGGACCCGAGTTCAGGGTTACGGGCAATTGATCGCGGATACCCGGGGTATTCTGGATTTACCGAAAGGTTTTCAGTACCAGATTGTTTCGGTACAGGGTCAGCAGATGGAAGACGGGCTCAAGGTACCGGGCTGGCCTGATGGTATGCATGCCTTTGTGCAGGACAAGCAACGTATAACCCTGATGTGTAACCATGAACTGGCGGTTGCCCAATCCGGGTTGTCTGCCTGGGCGGGCGCGGTGACTGATGACAAGAAAATATTGGCAGCAGCCTATGATCATAGCGGACAGAACAGGGTGGCACCGGGCGGGGTCAGACGCCTGATCTACAATCTGAAAACCCGGCAGCTTGAGAAACAACACCTGGCATTGTGCGGCACCCTGCGCAACTGTTCAGGGGGGGCGACGCCCTGGGGCAGCTGGATAAGCTGCGAGGAGGCCATCGATACCAGGGGACAGAATGGACTGCAGGCATCACATGGTTATTGTTTTGAGGTGCCCGCCAGGGCGAATGGTCTGCATCAGGCCATTCCGCTGAAGTCCATGGGGCGCTTTTACCATGAGGCCATTGCCGTCGATCCGGCAACAGGTATTGTTTATTTGA
>JAPHTU010000002.1 GCA_026196145.1 Gammaproteobacteria bacterium | reverse complement strand
ATGAGGGATTTGAGGTCCTTGCCGGCAGCGTTGATGACATGGGCCTTGTCGGCCTGATCCTGGCTGCAATTCGCATCCTCCTTGATAAGTTTTGACAGCAACAGGATAGAGTTCAGCGGTGTTCTCAATTCGTGACTGACATTGGCCAGAAATTCCGATTTATAGCGGTTAGATGTCTCGAGCTCATGGGCGTGGTGCAGGGCACGTTTGGTGTTATTGGCGTGCACTTCGGATAGACGCGATAGTTTTTCTGACAGTTCCTGTATTTCTACCGGTCCGTTCCACTGCAGGTCTATGGCTTTGTCTTCCTCAAGAATCTGGGTGATGCCATCAGTCAGCTCCTGGTCAAATTGCTCGACACGGTGGGCGAACCTTCTCGCCAGGTAAAAAATAATGATGACCAGTACCAGCATGATGGCGATAACGCGCCAGCTAATAGCGAACTGGATGTCGGCGATCGGCGAGGGATCGACATGACGTCCAACCCATAGCGGATCACCACTGGCCGTGCGTAACATGGGTACCCAGATAACACGTTTATTATCGCCGCCTTCCCAGAGAACCAGACGGTCCCTGGCAAAAAGCTTGTTCAGTCCTGGATAGTCATCAAAAGCGGAGCCATGGCCATGTTGATTTCCCGGTGTGAACAAATATTGTCCGTCAGATTGAACCCATATGGTGTTCTGGTAGTAGCGCGCGAAGTCGGTCACATTCACCGTGATGATGATATGGCCTGCTAACTCATTGCTATCGGCGTGATAAATAGGGCTGCTGAGGTTTAGTGTCATGAACAGGCGCGGATCGCGCTGCAGGAATTCCTTGCGAATAATAATCGGACTGATGAGTACCCTGGGGCCAGCCTATTGTTGGGCGTTGCCGGTTTTGGGTGGATTCAATGGTACCGGCAGCTGTTCTATGTGTTGCCAGCTGGCTGTTTGTTTGTCCCGCATGAATGCATGGGTCAGTTCACTGTTGTTGTCAACAAAGGCCAGTAACACGACGTCACGTTGTTCAGCCATGAGGCGATTGATCCATGATACGTACTGGCGCATGGGTAGTGACTGGTAGTCATGGGTATTGCCAGCCGGTTTTGAGGCCTGCTCTTTCTGTTGAAGCTCGATAAATGGCGCTGGTAGCAGGCTACCAGGCTCTGGTAGCTTGGCAAGCAGGTTGACCAGTTCATAGCGGCTGGCCAGGTGCTGATCAAGGTCGCGGAAATCCGCCCTCAGGTTTTGCGTATGGGCTTCATGATAAAAATACTCAAAGCGATCAAGGACCAGCGGCAGGTTGATCGCAAAGGAGATAAAGAGCGGGGCGAATGCGAACAGAAAAAGAAATACCAGTATTTGTGTCCGCAATTTCATGCTATCTGCATTCCCTTACGGCGTCTGACTCAGTTTTTCCTGAATGAACGGAAGTATGTCATCCATTGCAACGTCTGTCGTATCCTGGTCGGTACGGCCCTTGTATTCCAGCGTCTGGTTATCCAGTGAACGATCACTGATACCTACGCGGTGGGGAATACCGATAAGCTCCATGTCTGCAAAGATAACACCCGGCCGTGCCTTTCTGTCGTCATACAGGACATCGTAACCGGCTTCTACCAGCTCGCTGTAAAGCTTGTCAGTTGCCTCGCGCAGACGAATGGATTTATGCATATTGACCGGTGTCAGTGCAATCTGAAACGGTGCAATTGTCAGTGGCCAGATAATGCCGTGCTTATCGTGATTTTGCTCAATGGCTGCGGCAACGATACGTGATACACCGATGCCGTAACAGCCCATGGTCATGGTGACGGACTTGCCATTTTCATCCAGTACCTCGGCCTTCATCTTCGATGAATACTTGTCACCCAGCTGAAACACATGGCCGACCTCGATACCCCTGGCGATGGACAGCGTACCTTTGCCATCCGGACTGAAATCGCCGGCAACGACATTACGGATATCGACGACCTCCGCCTCGGGCAGATCCCGCGACCAGTTAACGCCAGTCAAATGTATGCCATCGGTATTTGCACCACACACAAAATCATTTAACTGATCTGCACTTCGATCCACCAGGATTTTGCATGTCAGGCCAACAGGCCCGATTGAACCGGCACTACAACCTGCAACCGCCTGTATCTGTTCGTCGCTTGCCATCTGTAACGGCTCGGCTACGGCATCGTGTTTGCCGGCCTTGATGGCATTGAGTTCGTGGTCGCCACGCAACACCAGTGCGACAATCTCGCCTTCATCACTGCCATTGACCAGCAAGGTTTTGATACATTGT
>JAPHTU010000303.1 GCA_026196145.1 Gammaproteobacteria bacterium | reverse complement strand
AGAACTCAAGCGTGAGCTGTTTGTCGATGAAATGCGACATCTCAATACGGATTCCGATTCTGAAATACTGCTTAATATCCTTGCACAGGAGCTACAGCGAATCGGCAAGTTGAAAATCACCCCTGCCGATATTTTCAAGGCAGTAGCTGGTGTACACAAACGTTGCAAGGGCGGATATGCCGTGGTCGTCATGATCATGGGTTACGGCGTACTGGGTTTTCGTGATGCCAATGGTATACGACCTGTCAGTTATGGAAAAAGGGATTCAGAGCATGGCCCCGAGTATATGATTGCTTCAGAAGATGTCGCGATCAATGCGCTGGGATTTGATTCCATGGGGGCTATTGAGCCGGGTGAGGCCATATTTATTGATCAAAATGGCGGGGTGTTCCGCCAGCAATGCAGTGATGAGTCTGTGCTCAAACCCTGTCTGTTCGAATATGTTTATCTTGCGCGCCCGGATTCGATTATCGATAAAGTATCCGTATATAAGGCCAGGCTAAGGATGGGCGAGGCGTTGGCAGACAAGATTCTCAGGGAATGGCCAGATCACGATATTGATGTAGTGATACCGATCCCCGACACATCGCGGACAGCGGCGCTGCCACTGGCTTACAAGCTTGGAATCAAATACCGTGAAGGCTTTATCAAGAATCGGTATATAGGACGAACCTTCATCATGCCGGGACAGACACAGCGCAAGAAGTCAGTCAGGCAGAAATTGAATCCAATTGAGCTCGAGTTCAAAGGCAAGAATGTACTGCTGGTTGATGATTCTATTGTGCGAGGTACGACATCACAGCAAATCATTGATATGGCTCGATCTGCGGGCGCAAAGAAGGTCTATTTTGCCTCTGCCGCACCACCTGTTCGCTATCCGAATGTATATGGCATCGATATGCCGACAGCCTCTGAACTCATTGCCCATGGGCGTACAGAGGAAGAGGTGTGTGAGGCAATTGGTGCTGACCGCCTGTTTTTCCAGGACCTTGAAGACTTGCGTGATACTGTAATGGTAGGCAACACCAGGATAAAGGACTTTGAGGATTCAGTATTTTCCGGCAAATACCTGACACCGGATGTTACCGAAGAATATCTGGATGAACTGGCCAGTCAACGATGTGATGATGCCAAGTCTGTAAAACGTGCGAAAGAAGTTGAGCCAATAGAATTACACAATGTCTCTTAAGGGCCTATTTGACAGTCATGCGTGACTTGTCCTATCCTGAGTTCATGCGCCGATTTGGATCTGCTTGCGGGCGCACTATTAAATGCAGCTAAAGTGAGGTAATAACCCGCCTGGCTAAAGCTGATGCGGGTTTTTTTGTGCCTTGATACAGGTGAAGAATGATGAAAGATGATTTGTCAGACGCCGGTTTCGAAACGCGTGCCGTAAGGTTCGCGCAGCAGCGTACGCATGAACGTGAGCATAGTGAAGCCATATTCATGACGTCCAGTTTTGTGTTTGATAACGCGGCACAGGCTGCGGCCAGGTTTAGTGGTCAGGAACAGGGCAATATATACGGTCGCTTTCATAACCCGACAGTCCGCACGTTTGAACAACGGCTGGCGTCACTGGAAGGCGGTGAGTCGTGTGTAGCGACAGCATCCGGCATGTCAGCAATCCTGGCAACGGTAATTGCATTATTGCAAGCTGGTGACCACATGGTGGCTTCAAAAAGCCTGTTTGGGTCATCAATAGCCCTGTTTGATAACTACCTTAAAAAATTTGGCGTGGAAGTTACCTATGTCACGCTATCAAATGTCGACGACTGGGCCGCAGCGGTCACACCGGCAACAAAAATGCTGTTTGCCGAAACGCCTTCCAACCCGCTGACCGAAGTCTGCGATATCCAGGCGCTGGCAGATGTCGCACATGATTGCGGGGCATTGCTGGTGGTGGATAATTGTTTTTGTACGCCAGCCATACAACGCCCGCTGGAATTCGGTGCGGATATCGTGATTCATTCAGCAACAAAGTACCTGGACGGTCAGGGTAGGGCACTGGGAGGCGCGGTAGTTGGTAACAGTGATCTCGTCGGTGACAAGATATTCTCTTTTTTACGGACGGCCGGACCCTCCATGAGTCCCTTTAATGCATGGATTTTTACTCGTGGGCTGGAAACTCTCTCCTTGCGAATGAAGGCACACAGTGAGAATGCCAGGCTAATAGCCAACTGGCTGGAATCGCATGACAAAATAGAACGTGTCTATTACCCGGGCCTTGCTTCACACCCCCAGTACGAAGTTGCGAATAAACAGCATGATGATAGCGGTGGTATTGTTGCCTTTGATGTTGTGGGTGGTCAGGAAGCCGCATGGAAAGTGATGGATAGTCTGAGCCTGATGTCGATCACAGCGAATCTCGGAGACGTGAAAACCACCATCACGCACCCTACCTCGACTACGCATTTTAGAATCTCGGCAGAACAAAGGGCTGCAGCGGGAATTGGTGATGGCTTATTGCGCATTTCTGCCGGCCTGGAGTCCGCTAATGATCTGATCGCTGATCTGGATCAGGCGCTGAATTGAATCAATTCGTCCCTGTTGCAGGTATTGAATGAAGCCGGAGCTATTTAGCCGTAGCTGGGACTGCCTGGTTGATACTTCAGTCGCCGGCAAGATTGCAGCTACACAAAGCCTGGTCATGTCCTGGCATCAGGGCAAGATCGTTATAGACCATGATTCGCCATGTAAACAGCTAGTGAAACCAGGGATGCCTGAAGCCCTGCGGCTGGTTCACCCGTCTCAGGTAGCCAGACGCAGACTGGGTAGTAAGGAAGGCCGAATCGCACTATTACACGCTGTAGCACATATTGAATTCAGTGCGATCAACCTGGCACTGGATGCCGTTTACCGTTTTCGTTACATGCCAGAGGATTACTATACAGACTGGCTCAGGGTTGCGGCTGAAGAATGCTATCATTTCAGCCTTATCCAGAATCAATTGAGGCTCATGGGTAGTGATTACGGGGATCTGTCTGCCCACCAGGGCCTTTGGGATGTCGCCGTATACAGTGCATCCGATGTATTAAAACGTATGGCACTGGTCCCCAGGGTGCTTGAGGCAAGGGGGTTAGACGTCACACCCGGCATGATCGAACGGGTGACTGAGATAGGCGATACAAAATTTGCTGATATATTACGGATCATCCTGCGTGATGAGATCCGGCATGTACGCACAGGTAGTCAATGGTT
>JAPHTU010000055.1 GCA_026196145.1 Gammaproteobacteria bacterium | reverse complement strand
TTGCCATCGATACTGACAGACAGCGAAGTAACCGCCTGCTGATGGGCGTTAATGGTGCTGATACAGTTGCCGGTATCGGCGTCCCATAGCTTGAGCGTGCCATCTTCGCTTGCACTCAGCAGTGAGTTACTGCCATAACTGCCGCAGACCCGCGTGATCTTTTTACTATGCCCGCCAAAGGTGCCAATGGTGGTGACAGATTTACCGCTGGTCAGGTCCCATATACGGATATTTTTATCATCACTGCCGGAAACCAGGTATCTCCAGTCATACTGGATCCAGCAACAGCTGACCGATTGCTGGTGACCAAGGAAGGTATGCATACAATCGCCCGTATGCAGGCCCCATAATTTTAGCGACTTGTCGGCACTACCCGAGGCCAGATACTTACCGTTTGGATCAACGGCAATACAGGTGACATGATCGGTATGCCCGCTATATGTCTGCTTGCAAACACCCGGCTCAATCTCCCATAGCTTGATGGTCTTGTCCTTGCTGGCAGAAACGATATAACGTTCACAGGCCGAGAAGGTGACATCGGTGATGGCGCCCACATGACCGAGCAGGATTTTTTCACAGCGACCATCCCTGGTATTCCAGAGCTTGATGCTCGCATCATCACCACCCGTAATGGCAAACGTGCCATCCATGTTGATGGCAACCGCATTGATCGGACCATGATGCTCACTGGCAGTGATGTCCTCCCACACACTCTCCAGCGCAATCTGTCGTAACTGGCCATACAACTGGCGCCATAGCTGCATGGCTTCGCCTGCATTGTTAAAGCCGGGTAGTGCGCGGGCAGCGCGAACATGCTGCATGGCAACAGCCGGCTGGTTTCCCAGCAACGCCTGGTTTGCCAGGGACAGCTCGTCATCGAATTCGGCCTGTGCGGACAACACGGATTCACTGGAGATGATTTTCGAAAGGACGATGTGTGCCTGAAAATCATATTGCTTGTCGACCGACCACAGGTGGATCGCCTTGTCCATGCCGGCGCTGACCACGTGGCCGGTTTCCCGACTGATATCAAGGGCGGTAATCGGCTTTTGATGTGCATGCATAAAGGTACAAACACAGTGCAGCCCGCTTTTGTCCCATATCTTTAACATGCCGTTCTGACTGCCACTGACAATGTACGGGCTGTCGGCTGAAACGGCCATGGCCGTGATCGGCGCACTGTGACCGGCCAGGGTCTTGATGCACTTGCCATCATGCCAGTTCCATATGCGTAGCGTCTGGTCATCGCCGGCCGAGATGACGGTATCGGCATCAATAAAATCCGCGGCAACCACCGCGCCCTGGTGACCGCTTAACGTTTGCAGGCAATCCCCGGTTTGCAACTGCCACAGCTTGACGGTCTGGTCTTCACTGGTCGACAGCAGCAATTCGTTATCGGGACTGACAGCAAGCGAGGTGACCGTGCCCTGATGGCCATGAAATGCGTGCATGAAACTATGGTGATCAGCAACCGACCACATGCGAATACTCTGGTCTTCGCTGGCCGAGAGGATGTATTGATCATCATTGCTGAAGCAAACACTGCTAATGGAGGCGACATGATCCTTGCTGGTGAACATGCATGTCCCGGCATCAATGTCCCAGTGTTTAAATTCATTGTTCCACGCCCCGGACAGGGCGGTCTTGCCATTGGAAGATAATTTAACGTTGGTAATGGATGAGCTGTGGCCGCTGAGTGATTTGAGTATCTTCCCGGTATATGTGTCCCACACGTGTAACTGATTATTCTGACCACCGGACAGTATGATTTCATCGCTGGCATCGACAGCAACGGCATGAATCGGCCATTCATCATTAATGGTAGCGAGTATGCGGCGCGAGGCAGAACGACTGTCCTTGGCAAGCGCCAGTAACCCGGCTATGTCGATGTCATTGTCTTTAAAGTCGCTGATCGGGGTTAGCACATCGATGCTGGCCTGGTAGTCACCGCGATGCAGATGCACCAGGCCCAGCAGGTAACGACTTAACCAGGCCGGCTGCGAGACCTGCATGGTTTTTTCCAGGCTGTTTATCAGGGGTTCATCATCTGCCAGCTGTTGCTGCCACAGCGTGAGCCCGTGGTTATAGGTTGATTCGGGGTGATAGGGCTCTACGCCGAGCGCCTGTTTCCAGGTTGCCAGGGCATCCTGTTCTCTGCCCAGGTCGAGCATGGAGATGGCGCGGTTGTTCAGGCTGTCTGCCGTATTACGTCCGGCCGTGGCCTGCACGCGTCCATAAGGCTTACCGGCAACCGCACGATAGCTTTCAGCAAGGCGTTCGCTGACGAGTTCCAGGTTGTGAGGTCTTTGTTGCGGGTCTTCCTGGAAGCATTGCTTGAGTAACTCGGCCATGTCATCCGGCATGGCGGGAATGTCGGAACGCGAGGCGCCGGATGCCAGGTACTCGTCAAGATGAAAACCGGCAATGGTGCCGGAGCGCCAGGTACGTTCACCGCAGAACATCTCCAGTAGCGATACGGCCCAGCTCCAGATGTCGGTGCGTCGGGTGAGTTTGTCGCCGGACAATTGTTCGGGCGAGGCATACTCCGGCGTATAACCCACACCCTTGACCATCATGGTCTGTCCCGGGGCGTGGGTGTCTGCCTGCGCACGTGCCCGGGCCAGGCCAAAGTCGGTGACCTTGGCTTCTCCTTCTTCTGTCAGCATCAGGTTGGCGGGTTTTACATCCTGGTGAATGAGTTTTTGTTCATGTGCGTAATGCAGGCCGCGGGCAAACTGGATGGCGATGTCGATCATCCGTAACAGGCTCTCCTCGTGACTGCCCTGGTACAACCGGCCGGACCGGATCCAGTCGTGCAGGTCACCGCCGCTGACATACTCGGCAAATACGCGTGGAATGCCATCAATACGCCGTACGTAATAACAGCTGACCGTATTGGGATGCAGCCCGAGGTTGACCCAGGTCTCTGCCTCGCGTTCAAAGTTCTCCACGCCACCGGCCGCCTGGATGGCCTTGCTGTTCGGTGTCTTGACGGCAAGGTTGATGTCCCAGGCCTGGTGGTAGAGCAGGTAGACCTGGCCGAATCCACCTTGTCCCAGGATTTGCCTGACCGTATAGCGATCCAGGATAACGTCGCCGACCTGCCACTCGTTTGTTGCCGTGGTATCGGTGGCTTGACCTTCGCTGGCCGGGGTAATGACAAAAGACTGCTTACATTGAGTACAGACTGACTTCTTGCCAACGGCATGATCGGGGATATTGGAATAGGTATGGCCGCAATGCGGACAGGTGGTGATCATGTTTTTATATTGTAATTATGTGCGGGCAATCATACAGGCTTGGACCATCACCTGCTTAACATGAGTCACATGCGGCTAATGATTTTTACGCCTGGCTTGTTTTCTTTTACGGCGTCGCAGGCTTTTCTCAATCAGCTTCTGTTTTTCCAGTGCCTTGCTGATGCCGCTTGTCTTTGGCTGTGTCTCCCCGGTAGCTTCATCTTCTCCCAACAGATGGCCCAGCGACAGTACAAACACCGGCATATACCAGGCGGCGCATAGCATGCTCCAGCCGACTAAACGGACGTCGGCGCTCAACAGGTCACCCGAAGCAAGTAACGCGATGAGTAGTATGACGGTGATCATGAGGATGATAACCAGCAGCTCTATCAGCGTTGATCCTGTAGTCATGAGCATGATCATCACGGTATAGCCAACCAGCGAGCTCACGACAACCGGCGCAAGGCTAATGGAAGGGTGGGTATAAACACCGATCAGCCAGATACAAAAGACCAGGCCGACAAGGCCGATGAGCGAGGCGAGCAAGGTAAGTAGCTTGACCATATGAATAGCCTAGCAAAGAAACGCATGGCCGTACGGTTAGCGCATACGCCGGTATCCATGCATTCAAGTCCATGATTCCCTGGCAAACAGTGGTTGCCAAATCGGCAAATGGCCACTATATTCAATCAATTACTTGAATAATTGAAGGGTAGATCAGGGAAACATGTCCACCGGTAATTTCAAACACGATATTTTTAGCCAGTTTGCCCGCGTGGCAAAGGCGATGAGCAACGGTAACCGCCTGGAATTACTGGAGTTCCTTGCACAGGGTGAACGCAGCGTGGATGCGCTTGCCAGCATATCCGGCCTCAGCGTTGCCAATACCTCGCAACACCTGCAACACCTGCGACAGGCAGGGTTGGTGACCAGCCGCAAGCAGGGGCAAAAGGTCTTTTACCAGATCAGCGGCGAAGACGTGACCGAACTGCTGGGGGCATTACGCGGGGTCGCCGAACGGCACCTGGCCGATGTGGAGCAGTTAGTGAATACCTACCTGACCGTGAAAGATAGCCTGGAGCCGATCCCGGCCACCGAGCTGCTGGAGCGCGCCCGCGACGGACGGGTCACCGTGCTGGATGTGCGGCC
>JAPHTU010000063.1 GCA_026196145.1 Gammaproteobacteria bacterium | reverse complement strand
TTCTCAGTGCAGCAATGGTCTCCTGAATATCATCCAGGCAATATTCGGGATAGAGTTTGGCGATACTCTGTCCGAGGATATCCACCGCCAGGTGGCCGAATAATCGCTCGGCGCCTTTATTCCAGCTGGTTACAATTCCATCCATATCAGTGGAAACCACAGCATCATGAATATTATCGATCACATTTGCCTGTGTCTTTATAGCTTCCCCGTCCCTTTTATTTGTAATAATTGATGCAAGGGTATTGGTTACGGTAGTTAAAAAGACAAGATTATCCAGATCTGCCACGTGACCCTCAGTCTTGTACAGACTTAATACTCCCAGTACTTTTTCACCTTGCAGAATGGGCAATATAAAACGTTCTTTGTCACTATCTGTCTTCAGCAGAACAGCATGCATTTCATCAAGCTCACCACTAACCAGGGGCCTGCAGGTATCTGCTACTTTTCCGCATAAACAATTACCAAAAGGGATATGGCTACAGACTTCAACAATAGGTGCCGGCATCCCATAGTGGGATACCATTCTGAGAATATCTGACGAACCTTCTCTCAGAAAAATGCAACCCTTTCTTTGAATAGATAAGGATGGAATATCAAATAGCACCTGCAGAACACGATCCATCTGCTCTGACAGCGGGATATGCTGAAGGGAAATATTGACGAGATCATGCAAGCCTTTTTGCTTGTTATTCTCACCTTTAAGTCGTAATTCATTATACTTTTGCTCCCTGTCATACTGGCGTACTACAGATATTCCGATAAGTAGCAATAACATATCTATAACGGCAATGGCTGCCAACTTTCTCAAGAGGCTTTCATGCATAGACTTGTTTCTTTCCTCATAAGCCACGACTACCTTATGTGATAATGGAGTGAGATCATGGATTACATCTTCCATAGGATTGTAGATCCTGTTGGCTTCCTCGGACGTCACAGAGTCTGTGATGATTAACTCCAATACCGGCTTTACAAGGTCCCAATTTTTAATGACGGCTTCAATATGTTGCCGTATAACCGGGGGGGGTGGCGGTAATTCACGCCCCATCACAACCCCACCATTGCTTAATACAGACAGTGAAGCGTCAAAATCAATAATATAATTCTTTGCTTGTTTTCGCCTGGATTTATCTCCGAAAATAATAAGTTCGACCGAGCCGTGTATCTGCTCGGAAAGCATTCTTTGGCGGCCTGCCAAATTTATTAATGTGGCATCGGAAGTCATGCCATTAAGGTAGGAATAGAACAGCCCGGCAGCAGCCAGCGCACCAAACAACGGCACAAAAAGTACCAGTGCGATCTGTTTCGTGATATTAAATTTCACAACAGGTATTTAATCTAATAGTCATTGTTTTGATCTATAACAAAGACCAGGACTTGCACAATCGATGTTAATAACTATCTGTATGGCGACTTTTGTCTGGTTAATAATCATCAAGATTCCGGATATTCAGCGGCGTCATGTCGGCACCACAGGTGCTGCCCTTGCGTAATCTTATTAATGTACATGTATGGGCCGCCAGCTTCATTGTGATTTAACCCGCTTACGTCAACAAATTGCCGCGGTTTTCTGACATTTGTCAGTTATTGGTAATTTTAGAGCCGGCTTTCATTCTTCAGTATCTGCACAAAGCCGGTATCAGATGGCAGCTACTCATCCCCCATCAACAATACTTCCTGCTGTAATCCGCCGCCATGCAGGATCATGAGATCTATTATCTTTTTTACAGACATATCGTCCTTTATGCTAATTTTTCTGTAGTCTCCGATATTATTACCAAGTAACTCCCGGTTAACATGATTTGAAAATAGTTCATCCAGATTGTCGGGCATGTAGTATGAAACATTGGCGCTTAGTCTGTCTCGCAACCTTATGTATTCATGCACACCAGAGGTGCTGTATGCTCCGAAGTAGATTATATCGACCTCACTGCCGTGGGTAGACAACCAGTCCAGCAATGCATCGTGTAACCGTTCCCCGGCATACAATGCACAGTCGATTGTCTCGTCCAGGTGTTCCACGTAGTAGAATAGTTCAAGGTTTTCTACCACCCCGATCTTTTTGCATTCCATTCTGAGTGGTGTATCTGAATATATCTGGGCTGACACCACACCCAGGTCATGCGTCATCTTGTTTGCGTCTACACTGATATCCGGATATGTCAGTGTACCGGAAAAAAAGCGCATCGAAGCCGTTGCCATGCCCTGGGACAAGGAGCGCTTTGCTGAAGCCGGTTCGGCAGGCTTACCTGCTAATGATGTGACACCTCGACCCGATGCTGGCTTAATGTCATCAGGATAGTAAGTACGCATGTAGCTTTCCAATATATTACGACTCTTCAGGACATATCGCGCACCGCGGCCATAATGACGGATATCGATTGCCTTGATATCCATTAGCGTCTTGATGACGTGCATAATATTATCACCCACTTTGGAAGCAGGTGCAGACTCATCATTAATTAATTTACTTACAAAGATTGAAAGGTCTGACATCACAATATTCTCTTAATAACCTACATGTTTATGCATGGCTAATAATATTCAGACCAATTAACTTATACTTTCACAATGTTTTCAATCATGCATGTCATATTGTGGCTGACCAGATTTTGATATTTGTTGGGTTGTTCATCAGCAGTGCTTCATTACGGGGTGTTATTTTTTATGATTTTCAGAGTCGACCAGCTCACCCCTTGTCATCATCAAGAGATTTCCGTAATTTCTGTGCCAATTCCATCAGGCTATAAGGTTTGTACAACAGGTTGACCTTGTGATTGGTTATATCACCTTTATAAACGGAGTCTTCTGTATATTTACTATATCCAGTGGTAAGAAGAACCTTAAGGTCTGGCCTTTCGGTGGTTGCCTTCTCGACCAGCTGATAGCCATTTATGTCACCTGGCATTACAATATCAGTAAACAGGAGTTTGATATCCGGTTCATTCTGCAGAACTTCAAGCGCTTGCTTGCCGTTACCTGCTGTAAGTACACTGTAACCCTGTAAATGAAGTAATTTACAGGTTGTTTCCAACAATGATTTATCATCATCAACAACAAGCACTGTCTCCGATCCCATAGGCGGAATCTCTGATAGCTCTTTTTCTGTATGTGCTATTTCATCCAGCTCGTTGCTTCTCGGCAGGTATAACTTGAAGGAAGTGCCTGTGCCTGGAGTCGAATCAACAAGAATATGGCCAGTAGAGCGTTGGATAAAACCGTACACCATGGCTAGCCCCAGGCCGGTACCTTTGCCAACCTCTTTGGTTGTAAAAAATGGATCAAAAATACGTTCCTGCACATCATCCGGGATTCCAGACCCGGAGTCAGTTATCTCCAGCATTACATAGTCACCCGGTATACCAATTGAATGTCTGGCGCAGAAATCAGAATCAAGCTTTACATTACTGGTTTCCAGAGTTATGGATCCATTCCCGGTTATGGAATCACGGGCATTGATAACAAGATTTAGCAAGGTATCCTGAAAGTCCCCGGGGTCAATCCTTGTTTTCCATAAATCCTCATGGAACTGATTCTTTACTACAATCTCCGGCGTAATAGAGCGTTCTATCAATTCACCCATGTCCGTAATTAGCTGATTGATATCGGACACAACTTCTTGCTCAATCTTATTCCTGGAAAAGCCGAGCAGCTGCTTGATGAGGTCCGCTCCCCGTTCTGAGGACTGCTTTACATTAGTTACCAGATCATAGGCCGTACTATCAACTGATAGCTCACGTTTAAGTAAATAAAGATTGCCGAAAATAATACTAAGAATATTATTAAAGTCATGTGCGATGCCACCGGTCAGTTGGCCGACCGCCTCCATCTTCTGTGCACGACGAAGGGATTTCTCTGCTTCCATGCGTTCCGAGATATCTCTCATTACACCAACAAAACCCTCTTTATTATGTCGTATTATTGGCGCGACATGAATTTCCATAGGAAACTGGCTGCCATCGCTGCGTTGTCCGATAATATTGCGGTCACGCCCCATAATACGTGTGTAAGTTAATTTAGAGTTCCTGGTATACATTTCATGTCTTTTTCGGTCAGCTTCCGGCATTAGAACAGAAATATTACTGCCAACTAGTTGATTTTTTCCATAACCAAATATGCGCTGTGCATTTGAATTGAATGAAGTTATAAAGCCATTGCAATCTATCGTGACTATACCCTCGCCAATATTATCCATAACAGCCTGCAGGTATTGTTCATTTTCACTGGCCTCCATGGCGTGAGCGCGTGCCTTATCCAGCGCTTCTTTTAATGTTCTTTCTTCTGTGCGTGAAAGCCTTGTCATTGTAATAAAAATAACAACGATGCCTGCTACTGACAAAAGCAAGGCAAGTAACTGGAATATTTGTCCATTCTGCTCATAGTCATGAGTTATATTGTCTATAAGCAGTGTGGAATTGTTCTCGTACTCATCAATTGTTAATTGAATATTCCTGAGAGTATGATTTATTCCAGGTATCGCATTCTCAAATAAAACTTTTCTTGCCTCGTCACGCCTTCCCTCAACAAGCAATTGCGCTGCCATGTCTGTATGTGGCGCAGTCTCCATGGAAACCAGTCTTTGGTCTCCCAAAATACGTTGCTCTTTATAGCTTAAAGGTAACGTGAATAGTTCCTTCCTGGCACGTAGAAAGTTTCTTG
>JAPHTU010000300.1 GCA_026196145.1 Gammaproteobacteria bacterium | reverse complement strand
TGTACGCCGATGTCACTTTTAACCAGTACATTCAGACCTGCTGAATTGAACTGCTCTGGTGTAACCTTGTTCCAGCGTGAATGTGGTACATCAAAGCGGGTATTAATGTCGTTTACGATCGGGTGTTTGTGATTCACTACACGATGCGGGAATACTCCCCATGTTTTTCTGGGTTGTGGAATACGCTTCTGATGGTAACGAAACTCCAATACCGCATGCGTAGCCAGACAGGAACATACTGTTGAAGTGACATTTTTCTCGGCCCAGTCGATAACCTCAATCAGGGGTTTCCAGAATACCTGGTCTGATAACTCGGGGCCGATGACATTTGCGCCAGTGATTATCAGGGCGTCAAGACCATCGCACTTGATATCTTCAAATGACTCATAATATTTTGCGATATGTTCAGCGGCTTTTTCCCCGCGCTCAAGCTCTGGCAGGGTAAAAGGGTGAACATAGAACTGGGCAATAGGGTTACTTTCACCAATCAGGCGGAAAAACTGCCTCTCTGTTGCCTCAAGAGCGGCATCGGGCATCATGTTGAGTAATCCGACATGCTGTTCCCGTATGTGCTGATTTCGGGCGGCATGTTCCGTCAGTACCGTTTGACCATTTGCACGTAGCCGATCAAAGGCGGGTAGCGAATTATGTGCAACGAGCGGCATAGCTACTTCCTTGCAATGGCCTGTTCCAGCAGGGAGAGAAAATCTTTCTCATCACGTAACTGCCCAACTTCCTGTGAAGTGACCGTGTATCCATGCGGTTCCGCGATGGCTTCATAGCGCGGAATACGGGAATGGAACAGCCGTGGGAATACCCAGCGGGTAAACTCGTCGGGATCCAGTTGTGCGGCGTATTGCAGGTTATTTTCCCGCAGGTAAATATCCAGCTGCTCAAGCAGAAACTCTGGCCGGTAATACAGCGGTTTTGGCGAGCTCTGGGCACGTCGAATCAGCTCATCTTCCTCTTCCTTGTTGGTAGTCTGGATATACAGGATGAGGCTGTGTTCAGCGAGCAAATCAATGACTTCCGGCGCATCCAGTTCGCACAAGGACCCACCCACATCATTGATGAAATTTGAATAGCCATAGACATCACGTGCCTTACGGATGAAGTCGGGCACGTCGTGCATGGCGGCAATTTCTGCCTCACGGTACTGTGCCTGTCTGTGCTGGAACTCATCCAGCGGTACACCGCCAAGCTCGGGATTGCCCAGTTTTCCCACATAGCTCAATACGGGGCCCAGATCATTGATGCGAATATTATTGCGAATATAGATCCAGTCACGCTGCAACAGGTCACGCAAAAAAGGCATTTTCATGGCTTCCTGCTTAACCAGGTCGAGAATGGCCTCATCCAGGTAGCGCATACCAATACGGTAATCACCTGAATAATGAAACCACTGATGCTGACGTAACATGCTGGAAAGGAAGGTCTTTCCAACACCAGACATGCCGAGCAGGGTGATATTTTTATTTTTCCAGGCACGGAATTCATCAACGCTAAAATGCACTGGAAGGCCCCCTGTTAGAATTTGGTTGTTATTCAGCGAACTATATCAGATCAGCTTCCTGTGCAGCAGTGCTGCGCACTAATTCTGGCCTATAAGCCATTTATTTTTATCGTTTTATAGGTTCTGGTTATTGACCTGAGAAATATAGTAACTAATATAGCTATAAGTAATACAAATATATCTAAATTGGGCAGGGTACCTATGGATCATTTATTAAACCTATCAACAGCAGCCAAATTGGCGGGCGTGAGCCGGCGAACGATACAGTCAAGAATACAGGCGGGTGAGCTGGAGGCATTTGAAGGGCATGTCCGGATGTCTGCACTGACCAGTGTATATCCAGAGGTTGATAACAGGACGGATGCGGTATTGGAACGCATGGCTCGCATTCAGGACAATGCGATTAACAAGGTCAATCCCGATGAGATATCTGATGAACGTCTGTTGGCCAACCAGGTCCACCGCCTGCAGCTGGAATTAACCGATGCCTATTTGCAGCTGGATTCCTATAAGGCGCTGACATTTGAATTACAGGATCGGCTGATAGCGATGAGGGAAGGCTGTGATCGTAAGGAAAAACAAATGATACAGGCCCTGTTACACTGGATGGCGAACCAGATGAAACAAAAAGCTTGAATCCAATTGTTTTGATTAAAAAGCCTGCATTGCAGGCTTTTTTTATGTCCATGGATGGACAGTATGCCGCGAGAGGCAGGACGCCGAAGCGGCGATGCACAGGACGTGCGGGCCGTTCCCGGACATCCTGTCCTTCACGGCACTCGACCATCCATGGTCATCGTATGTCGCGGGCGCAGGGACGCGCAGGAGCGACGATGTCCAGGGATAGATAGGTCGGTAAATGCTCCATGCAATACCGGCACTTCCGCCATCTGATGTGCAAGGATGCACAAATGCCGCGATGACAGGATGTCATGGAGCGGCCTGTCCTCAACGGCACTTGTACGTCCTGTACATCGTATGCCGCGAGAGGCGCGACGACATAGATGTAGGAGTTAGAGCGAAGCAGGAGCCAGAGCCGAGGAGCGACAATGTGTACTAGAAAGACGAGGCGCATCGGTTCAAAATCATGCTATGGATGAAATATCAAAGCTGTTAACGGCCATGCGGTCATCGCTTGATGAAGATATCCTGCTGGCAGGGGGTATCATCAAGGACGGTGTGCAGCCGGTTAATGATAAAGAGTGGCAGTATGTTGTATCAGCCAGCCCAAAACGACAGCAGGAGTTTTCCTGTGGCCGTCTGTACGCGCATCGTTTACTGGATCAAGTGGGCTTTACCGACTTTGTGATAGGTCGTGATAGCCAGGGTTGCCCGCAATGGCCAGATGGTGTCGTGGGCAGTATCAGCCATACCAGTGACTTTTGTGTCGCACTGTTGGCGAAATCGATACGCTATACTTCATTGGGTATCGACCTTGAGTTGTCGGGACGTTTGAAGGCTTCGCTGTGGCCAAGGCTTTTTGCCCGATCTGAAATAAGACAGCTTGAGCAGATCAGCGATGCTGCCAGGCGGATGCGCCATGCTGCGATTATCTTTAGTGCCAAAGAGGCATTTTATAAATGTGATTACCCGTTAAATCATCGCTGCTACGAGTTTACCGATGCCGAGGTTGCCCTTGATGAAACGACCAGGTGCCTGCAACTGTCTATAAGCAGGGATGGTGGCAGGGTAGAGTATGGCGGTTGCTATGCTGCCGGCATGACCCATGTCATGACAGCTATCGTATCAAGCAGATGAACAGGTGATCAGTTTAGCTTTGTTGGCGGTGCAACCAGCACCACATCGTTGTTGGCCGGCTCAAAATTAAAGTCAATTTCCATGCCGTCGTTGCGTTCATCGATAGTCACCTGTTGTATATCTGGCATACGCGTGGCCAGGTAGGCGCAAAGAGAGGCCATAGACGCTTCATGATTTGTTTTGATGGCGTGGGCCAGATTGGCGGCCACGAACTGTGATCGCTGATTGTCATCAGGATTGTCCACCTGCTGGTCACCGATGCTAATGCCGGCCGACATCTTCTCATCCATTTTATCGAGGTATAGTAGCTGCTGGGCCTCTAATGGCTTGCTGCGGTCATACTCCAGTTCTGGCGTACCGTTAAAAACAACGATGAGTTTTGACATTGGGTGTTATTTGCTGGCCGTGTGCCGCTGGATGATTTCAAACAGTTCCTGCTGGACCCGGGGTGAGCCGCAAACGATATTACCGCTTTCCAGGTATTCTTGGCCGTTTTCAAAGTCGCTAACCATACCGCCTGCTTCCTGCACGATAAGGGCGCCTGCCGCTATATCCCATGCCTGCAGGTTAAACTCCCAGAATCCATCAAACCTGCCGGCAGCTGTGTGTGCCAGGTCCAGTGCTGCAGAGCCGGGCCGTCTTACACCGGCAGTTTTGGTAATGACTTCCTTGAGTATCTCCATATATTGATCGAGGTAGTCATAACGATAGTAGGGGAAGCCAGTGGCAATCAGGGAGCCTTCCAGTTTTGTATTCGGGTTCATCCTGATGCGACGATCATTCAGTCTGGCACCGCCGCCGCGGGTTGCAGTAAACAGTTCCTGGCGCATTGGGTCATATATGACACCCACCTGTAGCTTATTGTCCTGCTTCAGTGCTATGGAAACCGCAAATTGCGGAAACCCGTGCAGGAAGTTTGTCGTGCCGTCCAGCGGGTCAATAATCCAGGTCGGATGTTTGTTATCTTCCTGTAAGTTATGTGTGCCGCTTTCTTCTGCGAGAATGGTGTGATCCGGATAGGCTTTTTTCAGGGTATATATAATTTCCTGTTCAGCCAGTTGGTCGACTTCACTGACGAAATCATTGTGCTGCTTGGTGCCGATTTTCAGGGAATCGATACGGTCGACATAGCGTGTAATGATATCGCCGGCACTTCTGGCGGCGCGAATAGCAGTATTGAGGTGGCCTTTCATGGCGCGGGAAGATACTGGAAATGCCTCGCCAAGTAAAAAGAAATCAGCAATATTTAAGCAAAACGGTCAGACTATATAGCTTTGCTATGCGTAAAATATGCGTATGAAAACCAACAAGTCAGTTAATATCCCAAGCCTGTCAGGGCTTATCGGGTCACCGGTCATTGAGGTGGACCAATGACAGCAGATGTACAGAAACTACTGGACAAGGTTCGTATTGTTTTGATTCGAACTACAGAGACGGGCAATATCGGCTCGGCAGCCCGGGCCATGAAAACCATGGGGCTAAGCCAGCTGGTCCTGGTTGATCCAAAGGAATTTCCCAGTGCCAAGGCAACGGCCAGGGCATCAGGGGCAGATGACCTGTTGGCCAATGCGCGGGTTGTAGACTCGTTGCCACAGGCGCTGGAGGGTTGTGATTTGGTGATGGGTACCAGTGCTCGTTTACGAGACTTGCCCTGGCCCCTGCTGGATCCAAGGGAAGCAGCAGAAAAGGTATTGCAGTACGCCCATCAGCCCGGAGACATTGCAGTAGTGTTTGGTTCGGAGCGCTCGGGTATGTCTAACGAGGAACTGGATCATTGCCATTTCCAGGTACATATTCCTGCGAATGAGCGGTATAGCTCCCTGAACCTGGCCGCATCAGTACAGGTGATTGCCTATGAATTGCGTATGACGCTGTTGTCGGCTGATGGTCTGGATATTGAGCAGGATGAGGAAGAACTTGCCGGTCGGGATGCTATGGAGCGTTTTTATGAACACCTGTTTCAGGTCATGCAGGGCGTTGGATATTACCGGCCCGAGCAGCCGAAGTTGCTGCGCCGCCGGATGAAACGGTTGTTTAATCGTCCCATGATGACACATGCAGAAGTACAGATTATGCGCGGGTTTTTAAGTATGATTGAAAAATATTTACCGCGAAGCTAGGAGCTGTAAACCAGCGGATTACCTCTGATGTTTAAATACTTACGTGAAAATATTCAATGCGTGTTTGATCGCGACCCTGCAGCGAGGAACACGCTTGAGGTGTTGACGGCATACCCCGGTCTGCATGCGTTAATGCTACATCGCTTCAATCATTGGCTATGGTTACGCGGCCTGAAGTGGCTGGCCCGCGTGCTATCGCATCTATCTCGCTGGCTGACGGGTATCGAGATCCATCCCGGTGCACAGATCGGGCGACGCTTCTTTATTGACCATGGCATGGGCGTAGTGATTGGTGAGACCACGGTCATCGGCGATGACTGCACCCTCTATCATGGTGTCACACTGGGTGGAACATCCTGGTCTGCTGGCAAACGCCATCCAAGCCTGGGTAATGACGTGGTTGTCGGTGCCGGGGCAAAGATTCTGGGGCCCATTAATATTGGTGATGATAGCCGTGTTGGTTCCAATGCGGTGGTACTTAAGGATGTGCCGGCGGGCGCGACCGTTGTCGGTATTCCTGGTCGGGTGATCAGTTCGACGCCGGACGAAGTGAATGCACGCCGTGAGGCGATGGCAAAGAAGCTGGGTTTTGATGCCTATGGCGCAACTCAGGATATGCCGGATCCTATTGTGCAATCGATTAACAAAATGCTGGACCACATGCATCATGTCGATGAACGAATCAGCCAGATGAGCGAACACATGAATGCCATGGGTGGAGAGGAAATTCCTCCGCTGGAGCCGTGCTCGCTGGAGGGTCTGGATGCAGAGACAACCCCGTTACCGGGTGATGACACTAACCCTTCCGACTAATTGACTGTATTCGCGGGTTATGTTCCTATTTCCGCATGAAAATGACGACGAAAGGGCGCTACGCGGTAACCGCCATGCTGGACCTGGCCTTGCAATATGGTGAGAGGCCCACATCTTTAGCCAATATTGCTGAACGACAGGATTTATCGCTTTCCTACCTGGAGCAGTTGTTTTCCCAGTTGCGTCAGGGCGGGCTGGTGAATAGCACAAGAGGCCCGGGTGGCGGGTATACATTGAGCAGGGCACCTGACGAGATTGCGGTCAGCTCGATTATCAAGGCGGTTAATGAGCAATTACCCAAGACGGATGGTGAACACGAGCCCTGCTACATGTCGCAGGTATGGAATGAGTTAAGTATAGAAATTGAGCGGTTTCTGGACTCGGTTAGCCTGGCCGATGTGCTGGAAAGTGTAGAGGTCAGAAATGTCGCCGAGCGTCAGCAAAGGATATTTGTTGAAAACCATCTGCCCTCAATCTGATTATTGGAGTGAACCATGGCAATTACAATCACAACTACGGCAGCAGACAGAATCCGGGATTCCTTGGCCTCCAGGGGTAAAGGTCTGGGATTGCGGGTCGGTGTAAAGACCTCAGGTTGTTCGGGATTCATGTATACCATTGACTTCGCAGATGAAGTCAATGAAAACGACCAGGTTTTTGAAGACCACGGTGTAAAGGTTTTTGTGGATAAAGACAGTATGGGTTTTCTCGATGGCACAGAAGTGGATTTTGGGCGAGAAGGTCTGAATGAGGCATTTCGGTTTAATAACCCCAATGCAACTGCCGAATGTGGCTGTGGAGAGAGTTTTACCGTATAGCTTCACCCCCCGATCACCTGATCCGGGAGCAACTATCAGCGTGATAATCCTGCGTTTCAGAGTTCCAGATATTGTCGGTTTGGTTCAGTGTACTGAACCGATATTGCCTAGTTCATCCAGCACCGATACAATCCGCTCCGAATTCTTATGAAATCCGCGCAGTTACGCGGGTTTTTTGTTACAGTATCTTGATAATTCTGGAGTTTTTCATGGCAGTTGAACGTACCTTCTCAATCGTAAAGCCTGACGCAGTCGCCAAAAATGTGATTGGAGAAATCTATTCGCGTTTTGAAAAAGGTGGTCTGCGTATCGTGGCCGCAAAAATGCTTCATTTGACGCGCGAACAGGCCGAGGGATTTTATGCCGTTCATAAGGAGCGTCCATTCTATAAGGATCTTGTTGAATTCATGATTTCCGGCCCTGTGGTTGTACAGGTTCTGGAGGGCGAGGATGCTATTGCCAAAAATCGCGAGTTGATGGGCGCCACCA
>JAPHTU010000054.1 GCA_026196145.1 Gammaproteobacteria bacterium | reverse complement strand
TGCTTTATTCACGCAAAGCAATAGAAATGGCCCTGAAGACTAACCAGACTGCTGAACAAATGGCTCAGCTTCCCGATATTTTGCAGTCTCGCTGCCCCGGGGAAAGCGCACCAGCACCATGCCTGAAAACTTCTTGTCTTTATAAAGCTCAACCCTGAATATTGTGCCCTGCTTATCGATAGAATAGCGCTTTACAATTTCATTCCTGTAAATATCATGCCCGCTTTCGTTCTTGAGCTTTTTCTTGCTCCATCCAATCACGTTGACCCTGTAGCCTTCCAGTGTTTCTACCCGAAATGCCTGGTCTACGTCCACAATACTGCCGGGAGTAACCTGTTTCTCCTCACCGTCAACCAGCATGGTGATACTGGACAATGAGTTATCGTAGTCAAAATATTGCGGGTGCAAGTCGGTAACCCTGCGATTGCCATAATTGATACGGTAACCATTCTTCCTGCTGGTGATGGCAACCAGTGGACTGGATGCAGAGAACTCAACGTGGCTGCCTTCCCGCAATGGTACATAACGCAAGGTCTTACGCGCGTTCTTCATATCCATGAAAATACGATTCTGGTAAAAAGAAACCTTCACATTGTTATCAATCGCATCTTTAACAGCCGCTGCCTGTAAATTCATATCCCTCTGATACTCCAGGCCAAGCCAGTCCATATAAGCTTCCAGAACCTGCAAATGATAGTAGGCGCGCTGATGGGTCGGCAGACTCTTGCTGGCCTCGATACCGATGGCGGGTTTGCCATGATTAATCGCAAAGTAAGTCAGCGTCTTTTCCATCTCATGGTCGCCTTCACGGGTACGTGTATTCTTTACCCGATAGACATGCTCCTGATCGAGCAAGCGTTCATTGACACGGTCAACTATAGTCCTGGCGGCCTCATTCATATTTCCCAGATCATGATCATCCAGCTCCTCCTGATCGATGATAATGCTTTGCCCCCAACGCATAGGGCTGTGCATTTTATCGATATAGGTTTCTCGATAAAACCCACTGCCATCGTGCAGGTTAAATATATAATCCACCTGCTCACTCTTGATTAGCTGCTTGATTCTTTGCACGGTGTCGTAGTCTGGGTCACTGCTGGGCACGTTGGCGAATTTGCGATTCATATCACCGTTCATGCCTCGGGAGCGGTGGATAATGCTTTGAAAATTCAGATTGGGAACGACCCAGATATTGCCCTTATTGACCTGATAGTGAGTCACCAGTAACGAAGCCGCATTAAAGCCACCGGGTTCATCACCCTGTATGCCGCCAATAACCAGGATCGTCTTGCCCGGCTTGCCGGATTCTTTTTTATGCAAGGTAAATTCAAGCTTGTCCGCATCAGCAAATAGCGGCAACGAAACCACGAGCAAGAATAAAACAATTAGCCGTCCCATCTATACGACCTTGATATGCCACGGTTCAAAACGCACACCCAGTTGATTATCGAGAGGGTAACGAATCTTGATATACCCCAGATCCACCAGTTTTTTATACTCGTCTGTTTTTGCAAAGGCCGAAGTAAAGTTCTTTCCTGCAAGCCCCTTTTTACCGACATCAAAATCACCGACACCATGAAACGAATATCCGGGTGGCGCCAGTGACCGGGAAGCCAGCGACAGGTTCCAGTCATATCGGGATGCCTTGCGCAAAAACAGATACATTTGTTTAGTAACACTGCGAATCCCCGATGTCAGCACCAATGAAGTACCGACCTCGGAACGCACCTTATCAAACATCTTCTGCGCCTCCCCTTTGTACAAAAAGTGGCCACTTCGAGGTATTTTCACAATATCCCGACGGCTGATGCGGCTGGTCAGTTCATCGACAGGCTTGTCACCTAAAAAGCCGTATTCAGCGGCCTCACCGTAAAATATCTCTTCCAGCACTTCCAGTTCGTCCCGGGTAAATTCCCCAACCCTGGAATATTGACGGGCAGCCCGTATTCCCTGGTCAAATGACAACACATTGAAGTTCCCGTAACCAACGGTGTCCTGCAGCCGTTTTAAACGCTTAAGCGCTGAAGACATTGGTCCGACTTTTTCCGGCGCAGCAATGATGTCGCCGTCATGATGCTGGTTAGGTTTGCGTGTCTTGTATAACTGGTCTTTGACATTATCGTCTGTAATAACTGCAGCATGACCGGCGCTGGCAGACAGGACAACGGGGGGCGTAACGGCCGCCACAGAGAGTATCTTTATGATGTCACGTCTTTTCATCTTCAAACATATTGTTTGTTGATAACTATCGTCTGTCAAGTTGAGCCAGCGGGCAAAGCATAGAAAACGGAGATAATTAGTCCCTGAAATTATTAAATTGCAAGGGTAGTCCCATATCCTCGGCCTTTAACATGGCAATCACCGCCTGCAGATCATCCCGCTTCTTGCCCGTGACACGAACCTGATCACCCTGAATTGCCGCCTGTACCTTCAATTTATCCTGCTTGATTCTCTTTACCAGCTTGCGGGCAATATCGGTTTCTATGCCCTGTTGTATTTCAATGCGTTGGGTTGCACGCCTGGCCTGCTCCACAGCCTCAGCCGGCTTCAAATTACCAAGATCCACGCCCCGTTTGGAACATTTGTTATACAACATATCCTTCATCTGACCTAACTGGAATTTACTCTCGCACTCCATCAGCACACCATTATCAACGAGCTTGAAACTGGCATTGACTCCCTTGAAATCAAACCGGGTTGAGACCTCCTTGTTTGCCTGATCGATGGCATTGGTTAATTCATGCATATCAACTTCAGAAACAATATCGAACGAGGGCATTCAAATTCTCCACTAAAATACTTGATGAAAATCAATTACGACTCTACTCAGCGCGATACATAAGAGCGGCTATTACACCACAAGCTCTTACGGCTTGCTGCCAGCACAATAACCCTATACCATCTGCGGGCATAATAACAAATAACGATTAGGCCAAATAATAACAATTACAGTTAGACCAAGAATAATCATTCTTAATCTGATCTGGAGGATCCAATAATGGCACACGTCGTTATTCTCGGCGCAGGCACTGGCGGTATGCCCTGCGCTTATGAGATGAAAGCGGAGCTCGGAAAGGAACACGAAGTTACCATCATCAACTCCAACGACTATTTTCAGTTCGTCCCCTCTAACCCGTGGGCAGCCGTCGGCTGGCGTGACCGTAAATCGATTACCTTTCCGCTGGAGAAGTACCTGTCCAATAAGAAGATCAATTTCATCTGCGCAACCGTCAATAAAATCGACGCTAAAGCGAACAAGCTGGGACTGGATAACGGTGATAATGTCGATTACGACTACCTGGTGATTACCACCGGGCCACGTCTGGCCTTTGAGGAAGTGGAAGGTTCCGGGCCTGATGGACATACGGTCTCGGTCTGCACCATCGATCACGCCGAAAAGGCCTGGGAAGAATACCAGAAGGTACTCGACAACCCCGGTCCTATTGTTATCGGCGCCATGCCTTTTGCCAGTTGCTTTGGCCCGGCCTATGAATTTGCATTTATTGTCGATGCCGATCTGCGCAAGCGTGGCATCCGTAACAAATACCCGATGAAGTTTGTTACCAGCGAACCCTATATTGGCCATCTGGGCCTTGGTGGCGTAGGTGATTCAAAAGGCATGCTGGAATCTGAAATGCGCAATCATCACATTGACTGGATCGTCAATGCCAAAACCACCAGGGTGGAAGATGGCAAACTCTTCTGCGATGAAATGAATGAAGATGGTGAAGTAAAAAAGCAGCACGAAGTTGATTTTGACTTTGCCATGATGCTACCGGCATTCAAGGGTGTGGACGCCGTGGCCAATGTACCGGAACTATGCAACCCACGCGGCTTTGTCATGGTCGACAAACTCCATCGCAATCCGAAATACACCAATATTTACTCTGGCGGCGTCTGCATCGCCATACCGCCTGTAGAAGTAACACCGGTCCCCACGGGTACCCCAAAAACCGGCTACATGATTGAGTCCATGATTAGCTCTATCGTGCATAACATCAGCGATGAGATTCATGGCAAGGAACCTTCCACCGGCGCTACATGGAATGCTATCTGCCTTGCCGACATGGGTGATACCGGCGCTGCATTCGTCGCGATACCGCAGATCCCGCCACGCAATGTCGCCTGGATCAAAAAAGGAAAATGGGTACATATGGCCAAGATAGCCTTTGAGAAATACTTTATTCGCAAAATGAAAAAAGGCACGTCAGAGCCATTGTATGAAAAACACATTTTAAAAATGATGGGCATTGAGAAATTACCCAAATAGGAATATTAATAAAAAAAGCAGGATGGAAACCATTAAGCCCGGCATGACCGGGCTTTTTTTTGTACCCGCCCGAGACGCAGCGCAGGGGCCCCGCGATAGCGGGGATGCGGCCGCTAACGCTCATCCCTGTTCTTCGTGGCACGAGTACGTCCTGTACTCGACCGTCGGTGGGCGGGATTCATCGCAACATATCCCAAGCCTGGTAATGGATTAGACCAATAACGATACCCGCCCGAGACGCGGTTCAAGACTACAGGATGTAGAAGCTAGGACGAAACAGGAAATAACTCAGGCCTTGCCAATGAATACCGAATCAAACGAGTGGTAGTTGGATAGCACGCCCATGTGATCGAGCACCGTCAGCAAAAAACCATTGCCCGAGATTCGACCCAGACCACCCCGGGTACAGGCCGTCTCGCCAAACGTCGTTTCGCCATCAACCCGGCAACCGCTTGACCATAACACGGCTGGGACCGGGTCACCGCAATGTCGACCGGTATTGGAGTCAGTGGAATGGTCCGCGCCAATCGCAATAACACAGTCGGCGTTCACGTGAACGTTCATCACTTTATCCAGTTGTTCCAGAAAGGCCTTCTTGCCCCGCGCATCCATGCTATGAGAAAAAAGATCCGCTGCCTTGATATGCACGTAAACCAGATCATTATCCTTGAGCGCATGCTGCGCAGAGTGAAATTTTCCGGCCAGATCCGTATCTGACAGACCGGTAAAACCCGGTTGTTGAATGACATCGAAGCCTGATAACCTGCCCAGGCCGTTCAGGGTCCGTTCCCCGGTAATCACCACAGCCTTCAGGCCAAGATGGGTAATCAGATTACGGGGATGAAAGACTGTACCCACCCCACGAAACAACAACCCGTTAGCTGCCAGCTCACCGTTGGAAGCACGTTGCTGGTTTAACGGATGTTGCCCAAGAATCTCACAAGCCCTATGACTGAATTCATTTAAGATGGCGGCAGTATTTACCGCGTTTTCATTTGCCGGATCAAGCGCTCGGCTGACCTGAATCCTGCTATCACCACCACAGCCAGGATCGGTGCCAGTGATTGCCGATGACAGATTCGGGCCACGTAAACGCAATACCGCACGGTGATGGCTTGCCGGGAATACAGAAGCAAGCACGCTATCGGCGATCACCAGATTTTCAAGTGATTCGCAAAGAGTGTCCACACCTTCACTAATGCGACCAGCACGACGGTCAATAATAAGCCCGTTATCTCCCAATGTTGCACAGTTGGCTCGTATGACAACATCTCCCGGCTCTACCTCCAGACCAATGCCAGCTGCTTCAACCGAGCCGCGCGCCAGGCGCCTCTGGTCTTTTGGGGCAACCCCCATCAATGCGGCACATCCTGTGTGTGTATCAACCGGGACACCTGGATATAGCGGGTCTACCAGGCCACAGCACCCCCTGCTGACCAGACCATCCATAAACGGTGTATTGGCGGCTTCCAGCGGTGTCTTGCCCTCAAGGTCCGGGCTTGGGCGGTCGCCAAGACCGTCAAGAATAATAATTAGTCCCTTTTTCATTGGCTGTAAATTAATTGGCGTGCTCGGCCGCATGGCGGCCAAAGACTTCATCGGGTGTAGTGGCAAATTGCTCCTTGAGGTGGGCAACAACAATCTTCATCACATCACGAATGGCCTTTTCCTTGTCATCGTTGACGACGATCGGTACATCGTGCTCATCCGCTTCATCCAGCAGGTAGGACTGCAAACGACAGATGTCGTCAAAATTACTGAGATAACGTTCCGAGCGTCTTTGAGGAACCTTGGTGCCTCGACCCTTGATTCGTTTCTTCAATTCCTTTTCTTTCACGACTGCCAACATGACATGTACGACGACTGCATCCTGCTCCTGCAATATCTGCGACAACAGGTTTGGCTGCACATGTACGCCTTCCAGCAGCAATGAAACCCTTTCGGTCAGGCCTCTCTGGATCACGGCCTCGCAGGGTACAGACAGAAGGTCAGCCTGGGTCCTGTAACCGGCCACCATCCTGTTTTCCTTTGCCTTGCCTGCATCACTGCAAGACTCAACCGGTAGTGCATCGCCGGCATTAAATGATGACCTGTGTAAAACCGGCATGAGACGTTCCGGAATCATCATGCGCATGACTTCGCGCAACATGTCTGTAGACTGGTAGCGCACAATATCCAGACGACTGGCCAGCGCCGTGGCAACCGTACTCTTGCCTGTTGCCGCTGTCCCGCCGATCAGCAATATCAACGGTTTTCCACTACGGGAAAAATTAATCCAGGTCAGATAACGATCCGCAACTGCCGGCCCATAGTCAGGATCCTGATGCAGGCATCGATAGGTCAGATACCCCAGGTGATCGTCAGTAATTACCTGCTCACCCCGCTCAATCAGGTGCTGATACATCTTGGCAACAGCCACCTGTGTTTCCTCGGGTTTCAGGCCAATAATTTCAAGTTCCCTGCCGAACTGATTATTGGAGTATGGGGAAATTGTACCCTGTCTGTTTTTCACATAAATGGCCGGCCTGGCCTCACCCTGGGCCTGATAGCGCTCCAGAATCTTCTCAACAGCGTGTTCCTGAAGGCGCTGGACAACTATTTTTCTTAGCTCTTCAACGGTGATTTCTTCAACATCCGACAGTTGTTGACGGACATCGGAGGCCATTTGGTAGGCGGCCTTGAACGACAGGCCGGCTTCCTGCAGAGAACGTGTCAAAATCCCCCTCAGGAAGGGGGCACGGGTTTTTTCCTCCGCATCAATAACCTGTGTCTTCGCCATAATCCAGATCCATTAGCGATCAATGTCGCAACATATGGAATGCCTACTTGAATAACTACTGGGATATTGTAGCGGAATAAAGTTGTCGATGCTTATTCCGAAGAATCTTAATCAGCCGTAGCGACCTTCGATGTAATCAGCGGTTTCCTTGTGTTTGGGCGTCACAAACAACTCCGCCGTATCCGCATGCTCGATAACCTTACCCATCAACATGAAGATACACTCTTCACTGGCGCGTCTGGCCTGCGCCATATTATGTGTCACGATCAATATACTGTACTTGCCACGAAGCTCCCAGATGAGTTCTTCAACAGCAGCGGTTCCTTTCGGATCCAGCGATGAACAGGGCTCGTCCATTAACAGCACAGCGGGCTTAACCGGTAACAGGCGCGCAATACAAAGCTTTTGCTGTTCTTCCAGAGAGAGCTCGGTTGCCTTACGTTTCAGGATGTCTTTAACTTTATCCCAGAGCAATACCTGCTTTAATGAATCCTCAACAATATCATCTTCCTCGGCACGGGAATATTTCCGGTCGCGGTTATGCAGTCGATGACCATACAGAATATTGTCCCGAATTGAAGCCGGTAACGGGTTTGGCCGCTGAAATACCATACCGACCTGCTTGCGCACCTGTACCAGTTCAACATCCTCATCGTAGATATTTTGATTATTAACATCAATCGTCCCCTCGATGCGGACGTAACCCAGACGTTCGTTAATACGATTGACACTGCGCAGAAATGTCGACTTGCCACAGCCTGAAGGACCAATCAATGAGGTAATACGACCGGCCTTAATGTCGAGATTAATATTATGAAGCGCCTGAAACGTGCCATACCAGAGGCTGAGATCCCTGGTATGAATTGCCATTTCCGGTACTTGCTGTTCTTGTGTTGCCTGAGATGCCTGCATATTCATACCATCAACCAAAACGGCCCTCTATATAGTCTTGCGTCTTGCTGTCTTTTACATTGCCCGAGAACAGGTCTTCTGTATCCCCGATCTCAACGCATTGACCATTAAGAAAGAATGCGGTTCGATCGGCAAGACGATGCGCCTGCTGCACCAGGTTGGTTACCAGGATAATGGTCATTTCCTGCTTGAGTTCCTTTAATACATCCTCAATACGCATGGTCGTTACCGGGTCTACCGCGATAGAGAATTCATCCAGCATCAACACCTCTGGTTCCTGCGACAGCGCACGCGCAATCGTCAGGCGTTGTTGCTGACCACCGGACAACAGGCTACCCAGCGCATTCAGACGATCCTTGACCTCATCCCACAAGGCCGCACGTTCCAGGCAGCGTTCGACTATCACATCCAGCTCGGCCTTTTCATTGATGCCGCGAAGGCGCGGGGCGAGCGCGACGTTGTCGTATATGGTTAACGGCAATCCCACAGGCAACGGAAACACCACGCCAATCCGGCTTCGAAGTGCATAGACATTGCGTACCGCCCGGATATTTATATCATTGAACAGAATATCGCCGCTAATCCTCATGCCGGCCGTAAAGTCATCCATACGATTCAGAGACTTCAGAAACGAGGTCTTGCCCGCATTGGCCGGGCCGATAATGCCAAAGATTTCATTTTCACGAATCTGCAGTGACACCTCTGACAACGCAGTAAAGTCGCTACCGTAATGAATAGAGAGGTCCTTGACCTCAATCTTGGCTGGTGCCTGTTGCCCGCTATCGGCAACACCCGCCTGTTCTGCTGGCATTACCATTTTTTCTTGCCTCTCAGATACATGCGCAACGCGATTGAAAGACTGTTCATCAACAGCACCATCAGGATTAAAACAAGTGCCACACCGTATGGTAGTGCCTCGGGAATATTAGGAACCTGCGTAGAAACCACAAACAGGTGTAGTGACATGGCCATGGTCTGGTCAAAGACACTCTGCGGCAATACCGGCAGGAAAAAGGCTGCACCGGTAAACATAATTGGTGCGGTTTCCCCGGTAGTACGGGAAACCTCCAGGATGACACCGGTGAGGATGCCACTGACCGCATTGGGCAACACGATGCGTTGAATGGTCTGTGTTCGTGTTGCCCCCATATTCCAGCATGCCTCACGGAATGCCGGTGGTACGGCCTGCAATGATTCCTTGGTGGCAACAATCACAACTGGCAGGGTCATAATGGCCAGCGTCAGGCTGGCAGCCAGAATACTGGTACCGATTCCCATAAAGATTACAAACGCCCCGACACCAAACAATGCATGCACGATGGAGGGAACGCCGGCCAGGTTAATGATGGCCAGGTTGATAATACGGGTAAACCAGTTATCCGATGCATATTCACTTAAATAGATTGCTGCTGCGATACCGACAGGTACCGAGATCAGCAAGGCCACAGCCACAATCCAGACGGTGCCAAGCAAGGCAGGAAAGATTCCACCCGCTGTCATACCGTTGGTCGGATTTGTAAACAGAAAATCTATCGACAGGATACCGCCCCCTTTGACTATCAGGGTGGTCAGAATAATCAGCACAGGTAACACCAGCAGTATCGTCATCAGCATAAACAGCAGGCGAAACAGTTTCTGGGTACGCTTGTCCTTGCTGTTGATACCAGTTTCAAGAAACTGGTTTGTCATTGTCGTGTCTGTCATAGCATTAACTCTTGCGAATACCGCGAACAATGAGATCCGCTGTCAGGTTGATAACAAATGTGATCAGGAACAGGAAGATACCGATAGTAAACAAAGCCTGGTAATGCTCGGAACCCACGGCCGTCTCACCCAGTTCTGCTGCAATCGTCGCGGTCAATGCGCGCACCGAATCAAACACACTGCCCGGGATATTAATGGCATGTCCGGTGGCCATCAGTACCGCCATGGTTTCACCAAAACCGCGGCCAACACCCAGTAGCACCGCACCCAGCAGGCCATTTTTTGCCGCCGGCAAAACCGTCTTGTAGATCACCTGCCAACGCGTTGCGCCTAGTGCCTCGGCTGCTTCACGATAACGATCTGGAACCGCCTTCAGGGCATCTTCCGCGATTGAGGTCATGATCGGTGCTGCCATCAATCCAAGGATGATGCCGGCATTGAGCACATTCAGACCAACCGGCACATCGAACAGCTTGATAATGAGTGGATTCATGATGGACAGGCCGATAAAACCCCAGACCACGGACGGGATGGCCGCCAGCAACTCCACCATGACCTTCAGTGCTTCACGTGTCTTGCCGGTAGAAAATTCACCAATATAGACTGCCGCCCCCAGGGAAAACGGGATAGCGACAATCATGGCCAGCCCGGTAACGCTCGCAGTGCCTGCGACCAGGGCCAGGATACCGTAGGTAGGTTCGTCTTCATCAGTCGGTTCCCACCACTCTGAAAGAAAGAATTCCTTAAAACTGAAGCCCTCAAGCAGAAATCCGAAGCCTTCGATCGTGACAAAGGTGAAGATACCAATAATCAATATAATGGCGGAAATACCACCGATAAAAACCAGGAACTGCAGTAGCTTATCGACATACCAGGCAAGGTCCCGCTGGTCGATATCAGGTAATCTCCCGGAAATTGCTGTTTGTGCCTGTTGCATATCAGGCGGCCTCTTCGCCACGCAGCAATATCATCAGCTCGCGCACCTGCATGGCAATTTCACTATACAAGGCCTCGTAGGCCGGGCTGTCGTCAGCCTCGGGAATATCACCCACGTCCCATTCAAGCACGGCGGTCCGAAAGGGGATATCGGCCTCAATTAAATCCTTTATCGCTCCCTGCAGGCTGACAATAACATGATAATTCGCAAGATCCTGGCGGGTCGTCTCTACCTGGGTCGGCTTGGCACTACCCAAATCAATACTCAGGCTTGCCAGGAAATCCTTCATGTCAGGATTCACCACGCTGGCAGCCGTACGGCCTGCACTATCGTACTGCCCACTTTCGGGAAAGGCCTTCTTTGCGATCGCGCCCGCCATCTGGCTCAGGCAGCTATTGTCCTCGTCAACAAACAGAATTCGATAGACCTTTGCGGTCTTGGTTTCGCCCGTTGCCGCGAAGATTGTCTCTTCACTCAGGTTCTTGGCCTGGTCCGCAACGCGCTTGAGTTGAGTAAAGGTAATCAGCGTAATCATCAGGCTCTTGACCTGGCTGGCATCCTCATTTTCCATCAGCTCGACATAAACACTGTCCATATTGGTTTCAAGCTGGTTCGCCAGACCAATGGCACCACGTGCCATATCCGCATTCAGATTGTTAAAACCGGTAATAGCCTGCGACAGGACCAGGCGTACCTCACCGCTGACGCGTTCAAGCTCGCGTGCCAGATGACCGCCCAGCGCACAATCCAGCTGGATTGCCTCACGTGCGATAGTCACCGCATAATCACCGATACGCTCCAGGATAATATTGGCCCGGATCACGGATGACAGCAGGCGCAGGTGACCGGCACTGGGCAAGTGCAGTGCAATAAATGCATGACAAAGCCTGTCAATCCTGCGCGAACTTCGGTTGATCGGCAGATCACTTAGCACGGTATTGTTGGCAAGCTTCACATCACAATGCTGAAATGCATAGATTGCATCACTGATTGCCTTGTCCACTTCGTCCGCCATCAAGGCCACTTGATCACGAATTTCGTTGAGATCATTTTCCAGACGTTCTTCCAGGTGCCCCATAGTCAGTATCCCAGTTCAATAACCGGCCCATAGCCGGGAATGTTTACGCGGGCAACGATCCATATCATATAGATCGCTGCCTGCAGGTCAGATAGTCACTTCAATCGTTCTGGCAGTAATCCTAGCAGTTGCCAGCGCCCTTTCAATAAGCCTATTTACAGGTGACATCATGAGCTGGCGCATAACCCTTTTTCTTCAGGATACACTGGCCCGCATCGGAAAGTATCCAGTCGAGATAACTCTTGATGGCACCTTTGGGCTCACCATTGGTATACATGAACAGTGGGCGCGCAATTGGATAGCTGCGATCACTGGCTGTCGCTACACTGGGACTGACGCACTTGCCGCCGTCGGTGGATCCGACACAAACCATCTTTAGATGATCCGTCGCGTAGGCAAGGCCACTGTAGCCAATCGCGCATGGCGTCTTTTCAACCAGGTCAACAACGTCCTTGGAACCGTGCATATCCAGCGTACCCTGGCGGAAGCTACCTTTCTTGATAACGCCGGCCTTTGCCGCAGTCTTCAACACGGCCTTCTTGAAATACGCATAGGTGCCGGAGTTATTCTGGCGACTGACAACGACCATCTTGTCCTTACAGCCAGGTACCTCGATCCCGAGGTCCGACCATTTGGTGGCATCGCCACCGCGGCCAAATATCCTTGCCAACTGGTTAATACTCAATGAAGTGGCCGGATTATCCTTGTGGATAAATACCGCCAATGCGTCATAACCCACCACGTGCTCAATGGGATTTTGTCCCATACTCTTTGCCTTCTTGACTTCTTTGTCCTTCATCTTGCGACTGGCATTGGCGATATCCACTGTACCATTAATCATGGCCGCGATGCCGGTACCCGAACCACCACCGGATACAGCAACAATCACCTCGGGGTTAATTGTTGGGTAGGTCTCTGCCCAGGCCTGCGCCACGTTCACCAGCGTATCCGATCCCTTGTTCTGAATCATGTCACGGGCGATGGCTGACTGTGCAGCCAGTGCGCCGGCAGCGGCGAATAATATGGCGGTAATAGTTCTTGATTTCATGTA
>JAPHTU010000153.1 GCA_026196145.1 Gammaproteobacteria bacterium | reverse complement strand
TCCTGGGGCTGAAGCAGGTCCCAAGGGTATGGCTGTTCGCCATTTAAAGTGGTACGCGAGCTGGGTTTAGAACGTCGTGAGACAGTTCGGTCCCTATCTACCGTGGGCGCTGGAGACTTGAGAGGATCTGCTCCTAGTACGAGAGGACCGGAGTGGACGTACCCCTGGTGTTTCGGTTGTCATGCCAATGGCATTGCCGAGTAGCTATGTACGGACGGGATAACCGCTGAAAGCATCTAAGCGGGAAACCCCCCTCAAGATTAGGTCTCCCTGACTCCTTGAGAGTCCTGTAGGGTCGTTGAAGACTACAACGTTGATAGGTCAGGTGTGGAAGCACAGTAATGTGTGAAGCTAACTGATACTAATTGCCCGTGAGGCTTGACCATATAACACCCAAGCAGTTTGGCAGTATTTCGTTCCAGACAAATACTGCATTTCCTCCATCCCTGGAGGTCATCTGTTTAGGTTGGCTTTTGTGGTTTCAAGTAACATACCATCCTTAAACTTTTCTGAATTCGTTATTGCGTTTCTGACGTAGTAACAACCGGTTTGCCTGGCGGCCATAGAGTACTGGTACCACCCGATCCCATCTCGAACTCGGAAGTGAAACGGTACATCGCCGATGGTAGTGTGGGGTCTCCCCATGTGAGAGTAGGTCACTGCCAGGTTTTATTTCGAAAGCCCTTGATGCTTCAAGCATTGAGGGCTTTTTTTTGTTCAGAGGAATGTGAAGTGGCAGTGACCATGGATGTATTTATGAGTAGGCAGCTCATGTGCATCCATGCACCCGCTTCATTAGCACGTCCATGTGCGTCGTCGTCGCTTCTCACTTCCGTGTGCTCCGCGACACCCGCCCCGTCCAGGGGCTTGACTGCCAGATTATATTTTGAAAGCCCTGTATAGCTTAGCTGTACAGGGTCTTTATCTTTCTGCACACCAAGCTTAGATGAGTAACCTGTTTGTAGTAATCGCTACCTCTGAATTGATTGCAGCAATTGCACTAAAGCTGGGCGCATCCAAAGTGGATGCATAACTATGGTTATCGCTACATGACGTGCGTAGTAAAGGTATGGCCGATCAAGACAGGTTAACTTCGAATTCCCACGCCTTTATTGAGTAGCCGCAAGCAGAACAGATATAGCGCAATAATGAATGCAATGATGATGCTATAGGATATTGAAAGATTAATGTCACTCACTCCGATAAATCCGTAACGAAAGGCATTTATCATGTATAGAATAGGGTTGGCAAGTGAAACGTTCTGCCAGAAATTCGGTAACAGGGTGATCGAGTAAAAGATACCACCAAGGTACGTGAGTGGGGTCAGGATAAATGTTGGGATGATCGAAATGTCATCGAAGGTTTTAGCGTAAATGGCATTGATGATGCCAGCCAGTGAAAACAGGGTGGCTGTCAAGGTGACTATGCTTAGCAATACGGCGATATTATGTATATTAAGCTGGGTGAAAATCATTGAAACGGTGGTTACGGCAACCCCAACAATCAGGCCGCGTGCAATACCACCACCTGTATAGCCCAGGACAATAATGTAATTTGGAGTCGGTGAAACCATCATCTCCTCTATGTTGCGTTGAAACTTTGCCATATAAAATGATGATACGGTGTTGGCATAGCTCTGGGTGATTACTGCCATGAGGATAAGCCCGGGCACGATAAAGTCGATATACCGGTAACCTTCCATCTCACCGATACGCTCGCCAATTAAATTCCCAAAAATTATAAAATATAGCCCGGTGGTAATCATTGGCGGCAGGACTGTCTGTTTCCAGATGCGGATAAAGCGCAGAAACTCCTTGATGATGATGGTCCGCAAGGCTATCCATTGCTGCGAGGCGTTCATGCGGCGTGTCCCTCGTCTACCATCTTGAGAAATAACTGTTCAAGTCGATTGGTCTTGTTGCGCATGCTTTGTACATCGATACCCAGTGGGGTCAGCTCATTAAACAGGTTACTGATACCCGTATGTTTATCCACATCAACCTCGAGAGTGTGTTCATCAATCAGACGGACTGCATGACAGTTAAGAATAGGGGCTTTACTCAGTGGCTGTTTGATATCGAGTACAAATGTTTCGCTACCCAGACGATTGATCAGTTCACGGGTGCTGGTGTGTTCAATAACCTTGCCTTTGTCGATAATAGCAATATTGCGGCACAGGTTCTCCGCTTCTTCAAGATAATGGGTGGTAAGTATTATTGTAGTGCCCTGCCTGTTAAGTTCTACAAGAAACTTCCACATGGTGCGGCGGTTTTCAATATCGACGCCGGCTGTCGGCTCATCAAGGATCAGGAGCTTTGGATTATGCATGAGCGCGCGGGCAATCATCATGCGACGCTTCATGCCACCGGAAAGGTTGCGAGCAATATCACGGCGCTTCTCCCATAAGCCAAGTTTCTTTAACCAATGCTCAGCTCGATTGAAGGCTTCATGCCGCTCTATTCCATAGTAACCGGCCTGGTTAACTAGAATTTCCTCAATCGGTTCCCATACATTAAAGTTATATTCCTGTGGTAAGACACCAATAAATGCTTTGGCCTTGGCAAAACTGGTGTCGATATCATTGCCGTAGATAATCGCCTTACCTGAGGTTTTGTTGATTAGTGAGGTAATGATCCCGATTACGGTTGATTTGCCGGCCCCGTTGGGGCCGAGTAAGGCAAAAAAATCACCCTGCTCGACATATAGATTAATGCCATCAAGGGCTACAAGACCATTGCGGTAGGTTTTGTGAAGGTCGTTGATTTCAAGTGCACAGGTCATGAGCAGGGCCGCTATCAGGGTGCGAAATTATAATGCCTAAGCAGCGTTATTAAAAACCAGTACAGGATAATAATCACTCTCGCACAGGGTGGTTCGCTGGGTGTCGATGCTGTCCTGGTAGGCGTTAACGATATTGTTACGTACAGCCAGGCCGACGCCATGGCAATCACTGGAATATTGTATTTCGTTACTTTGACTAGAGGTATGCCCGGCAGTGCAAGCTGCCGGGCATGTTTTAATATTGTTTCGCGAGCCCTGGAAATGACCTGCAGGTAGCCGGCCAGTAAATGGATCAATCGACAAACCCGCCCGCTAATTTGACTGCTTCATGGTGTGGTTTGCCTAATGCAACCATTAAACGACTTTGCCGGCCCGCTCGAATAATGACCTCGTCGCCGCTGTACACCTGCATGGCATCTCCCACCGCCAGCTTCTGATCATGGATACTAGCTTTACCCTGTTGCAGATAAATAATGCCCTGCATCGGTTCCGTAACCCGGACGGTATGCTGCGAGCCACTTTCCATTCTGACCTCTGTGTATTGCACAGCCGTCTTTAGTTGCATGGCAGAGGATTTGCCGACTATCTCCAGTAGCGTGACTCCATTTTCCCCGGCTTGTGGAATGTCGGCGGCATTGACCTGCTGATAATCTGGCTCGATCCCCTTGAGTGCCTTTGGTAGATTGATCCATAGTTGAATGCCGGTCGTCGTGTCTTGTTCGCCGGGCATTTCAGAGTGACGAATACCCCTGCCAGCAGTAAATCGCTGTGCGCCACCGGCGGTAATGGTGGAGTTATTGCCCAGGTTGTCAGTATGGTTCATGGAGCCGTTGAACAGGCAGGTGATGGCCTCGAAACCGCGATGTGCATGGGTGGGAAAACCGGCACCCGGGCCAATGCTGAAGTCATCCCATAACACAAACGGATCTACAACCAGTTGGTCACGCTCAAAGGGAAACAGACGGCGTACCGTGACGCCATCGCCCTCCATTATTTCACGTGCCTTGATGATATGCATGATTGCCTCCCTGGACTGATTGTAGTCGCCAGTGGTCAATACTGATGCTGCCAGCGCTTGCGGCGGCGATAACCATCAGGCCCCCAGACATAGCGAGATTTTTCATAAACAGAATCATCTGTGCCTGGTCAGCAAAGTTGTTATGGAAAATGATGGCGCTGATCACACAGAATGCCGCCAGTGCCCATGCGGTGTAGCGGGTAAACAGGCCGGCGGCCAGGGCAATACCGCCCCCAACCTGCAATGTAATGACAGCCGGTAATAAGGCGCCGGGTACACCCATGGTATCCATATAACCCTGGGTGGCCGCATATGCGCCAATCTTACCCAGCCCGGCCAGAATGAAGATATGTGCCAGTAGAATTCGTCCAATTAATAATTCGATATTTCTCATGTTGATCTCCGTGAAGGGTTTTACGAAGCTTAGTATTTAAAATGTAGATAAAAAAGTAGAAATAATTGCTAATAACTATCTAAAATATAGATATATGGTTCCGAAAGTCACATTAGATCAGTGGCGAGTGCTGCAATCGATTATCGACGAGGGCGGTTTTGCGCAGGCTGCGGCGGCATTACATCGTAGCCAGTCGTCGGTCAGTTATGCCGTACGGCGTCTGCAGGAGGTGCTGGGAGTGCAGCTGGTTAAAATTCAGGGGCGGCGCGCCGTGTTGACAGAGGCCGGCAGGGTATTGCTGGACAGGTCCCGTCTGTTAACGACAGAGGCTGTGGCAATAGAGGAGGCCGCACGCCAGCTCCGGCAAGGCTGGGAACCTGTCATACAGCTGGCGGTAGAAAATGTCTTTCCTGTCGACATCCTGCTGGAAACCCTGAAGCAATTCGAACCGCTCAGTGGCGGCACACGCATTCACCTGCGAGAAGAGGTATTATCCGGCATCACCGATGCATTGGCCGATGATGTGGTTGACCTGGCTATCAGTCCGATTGTCCCTGAAGGTTATATGCATGAAAGCCTGATGGACGTTGAGTTTATTGCGGTGGCACACCGTGATCATCTTTTGCATCAGCAGGGTGAAACAGCCTATGGTGTTGACCTCCTGAAACATGCGGTACATATAGTCATCCGTGATTCCGGCGTGAATGCCCGCGATGCCGGCTGGGTGCAGAACGAACATAAATGGACAGTGAGTAGTTTTGCTGCATGTATCAATATGGTGAGTAATGGACTTGGCTTTGCATGGTTGCCAAGACAGTCCATACAAACCCTGCTGGATAACGGTGAGCTGTTACCGCTAAAGCTCAAACATGGCGGCAGTTATCGTGTACCGGTGAACCTGATCTATGCAAAGGGCAGGGAAGAAGGGCCGGCATTGGCCCTGTTTATCAAGTTACTTAAATCAGTCGTCGAACAAGGAAAGTAGAATGACAACATCAGGCGTATCCATGATCGATTACTCGATCATCGTGATCTATATCCTGGGGACCACCGGCTTTGGCGCATGGTTTGTAAAGCGAAGTCGTAATATGCAGGGCTTTACATTGGCCGGTAATATTATACCCGGGTGGGCAATCGGGCTGTCCCTGCTGGCGACCTATCTTAGCAGTATCAGTTTTCTGGCAAACCCGGGCAAGAGCTACGCAGCCGACTGGCGCCCCTTCGTGTTCTCGCTGACGCTGCCAATCGCGGTGTGGATTGCCGCCAGATGGTTTATCCCGCACTACCGCAACACGGTTAAAACCACGGCCTATGAATATCTGGAACAGCGGTTTGGTCTGTGGGCTAGGCTGTATATGGGGACAGCCTATATCCTGCTACAGATAGGGCGTTTTGCCGTCGTTCTGTATCTCACTGCACTGGCCCTGGCGGCATTGTTGAATATCGAGATCACGACACTGATCCTGGTGCTGGGCGCATTAACAATTCTGTATACACTGCTTGGCGGTTTTGCTGCCGTTATATGGACTGACGTGGTGCAATCTATTGTGCTGTTTTTTGGTGGATTGCTATGCCTGTATCTGTTGATCCAGCAGATGCCGGGTGGCTGGGCACAACTGAGCGCAACGGCGGCTAGCGAAAATAAATTTTCGCTGGGTGAAATGGATCTGAATTTTGCCATACAGGGTTTCTGGGTGATCCTGATATTCGGTATTGTTGAAAACCTGAAAAATTTTTCGGTGGATCAAAATTATATACAGCGTTTTCTGTCCGCCCCCAGTGAGCGCGAGGCAAGAAAATCACTATGGCTGGGTGGTCTGCTATATATCCCGGTATCTGCGCTGTTTTTCATGATTGGTACCGCGCTGTTTGTATATTACCTGAACATACCCGCTGAAAATCTGCCGGCAAAGGCGGATCAGGTGTTCCCGTATTTTATCGTGCATGAACTACCGGTTGGCCTGGTGGGGCTGGTGATAGCCGGTGTGCTGGCAGCCGGCATGAGCACGCTGGACTCCTCGCTGAATAGCTCTGCCACGGTATGGACGATCGATTTTTACCAGAGACTGCTAAATGCGAATGCCAGTGATGAAAGGCAGGTAAGGGTTATACGCATCACAACAGCGGTGATTGGCGTAATTGCGACACTGGCCAGCCTGGTAATGATTAATGCAAAAACCGCACTGGATGTCTGGTGGAAGATATCGGCCATTTTTGGTGGCGGTATGCTGGGTTTGTTCCTGATTGCCTTTATGTATAAAAAACTGCAATCATGGCAAGCACAGATTGCAACAGTAGTAGGCGTTATTTTTGTTGCCTGGGCAACCAGCAGCAAGGTCTGGTTTGCGGGTGCGGCATGGGAATTTCCACTGCACACCATGATGATTGGCGTTTGCGGTACATTCATTATAATGCTGGCCGGCGGCATGCTGGGCTGGTTTGGTCGTAGAGGATAATTCTGTATGGGGATATTTGGCTATGCAATGATGATTGCCTTCATCCTGCTTTGGGTGGTATTGCTGGTGAAGTTTTTACGTGTTGTAAAATCAGGCAAGCAGTCTGGCGAAGAGCAGGATGATGACTCGTAATAATCGTGAAACTAAAGGTAAACCCGGTGTTTCCCAGTCTGCGCGACTATCCGACGAGGGCCTGCGTCGGCTGGAGGTACAATTGCAAAGAGGTGCAAGAATTAGCCAAGCAGTGCTCGGGCAATGGGAGAAGCGTTATGGGGAAGCGGCCCAGGCGCTAATTGAAAAATACAGCAAAGTGCGTTCATAGGCTGGATGACTTGTATTCTATCAGCGATAGAAGACTGCTGATAATGCACAACGCCACGCCAGTTTAAAAAGCAGGTATGATTTGTGAGAAATCTCACAACTCGTTCTTAAGCGGTTCCTATAATCTACTATATGTTAGTTATTGTATGAATAAGGTGAAAGAATGAAAGTGGTATATGTATTGGTGATCAGCGGTTTATTATTACTGATAAACGGTGTGGTCTATGCAGAACAGGGTGCAGGCAAGCCCGGGGATAACTTTCGTAAGACCGCCGCTGATTATGAAGCTAGCGCTGCCAAGGCAGTGAATGCCGCCACCAATACCAAGGGGGAGGATGTCAATCGCTACCTTGAGTTGTCGACAGTCTATCAAGAGATGGCACAGATTAAACGACGTGCAGCAGAAAAGGCAGACCAGGGGCGCTGGAACGACATGAAATGGGATCGTTACCATCAACTGGAGTCACGGCGTGATCAGTTACTGGGGCAACTTGACTGGAGTCAAACGAAAAAGCAGGTGATAAGCCTTGAAAAAAGCGGACCGGATAGTTTATTTAAGGCATCCAGGGAATGTGAATCCAATGCACAACAGGCGCGTGGCAATGCGCAGGATGCAAGTGGGCCCGAAAAGCAGATGTTTCTGGAGCTCGCCAAGATCTATGATGAAATGGCAAAAATAAAGAGAGATGCGGCTGTGGCGGCAAAGCGTGGGAAGAGTTATAAGTGGGCCCATTTCCGTACGCTGGAACATCGCCGTGACGAGTTAAAGAACCAGCTTAACCAGACCCGGTATGGTAGATAGACTAGCTAGCATCTCGCCTGATCAGGCCCTGGCAATAGCGACCGCACGAACTGGCGCAGGGTAACCTTCAATGGTTTTCGCGGGGTCATCAGGATCAAGAAAATCCTTCAGCGAATGATACGGCATCCACCTGGTGGTGCGTTGTTCCTCACTTATGGTGGGTGATACGTCGATAATCTGGATGTCTCGCATGCCTGCCTCCCGCACCCATTCGGTCAGCTGCGGTAGCGAGGCGATATTCCATACATTACGCATCCTCGCATAGCGGTCTTTGGGTACCAGTACGGATTTATCCTCATCCTCAATAATCAGGGTTTCCAGCACCAGCTCACCACCGGGCTTGAGTAAAGATCGTAACTGGTGGATATGGGTAACCGGATCACGGCGATGGTACAGTACACCCATGGAGAAGATGGTATCGAATGTGGGCTGATCCAGCGGCAGGTTTTCTATACCGATGGGTAACAAGGAAACCGGTAGCTCTTTACCGACAAAATGCCGGATTGCCTGAAACTGCGCTGCAAACAGGCGCATGGGATCAACGCCAACCGCGCAACGGGCACCGGCCCCCAACATGCGCCACAGGTGATAACCATTTCCACAGCCTATGTCCAGCACCCGCCGACCTTTAAGCGAGGAGATATGTGGTATCACACGGTCCCATTTCAGGTCCGATCGCCACTCGGTATCGATATCGATGCCATGAATATGAAATGGGCCCTTGCGCCATGGAAACAGGCTCATGAGTTCACTGGCAATCAAGTCGGTATTTATGTCCTGTAAAGTTGTTACCGTTACCGCGTTACAATTCAGATCAAGTTGTTCAATCTCTACTTCGGGAAGTCTGGACAATGTCTCGAGCCAGATCGGCGTCCTGCCATGGGGGTTGTCCTCCAGGAACTGTTTACAAATGCTTTCAAGATCACGTCCCCAGTCAAGCAGATCATGCGTATCAAGCAGCCGGGCCAGATGATCGTAATCGACTATTTCCATGTCATCATGGATGCGAAGTTAATACTGCGAAACCACAATTGTGCATCCCGGAAGCCGATATCGGTCAGGCGTTGCAAGTGGGTGGCCAGTGACTCGGGGATCAGGACATTCTCCAGAGCCGCACGTTTCTGACTGATCTCCAGATCGGAATAACCCTGTGCACGCTTGAAGGACTCGTGCAGGGCCGTTTGTCGTTGTTGCTCGGCCAGGCTATCGAAGGCCAGTTTTTCAGATAGTACCAACACGCCACCCTCGTTCATGCCCTGAAAGATTCGGGTTAGCAGGTCGGCGCGTTTCTCCAGCGGGATAAACTGCAGTGTAAAGTTAAGTACAACGACAGAGGCATTACTGATCCCGACGTCCTGAATGTCCGCACAGGTAACCTCAACATTACCTGCATGGTTGTTACCGCTGATATTCTGTTGGCACAGCTTAACCATGTGCGGAGAGTTATCAACGGCAAGCAGATGAAAATCATCTGTCTTTATGTATTGCAGCATGGCAAAGGTAGACGCACCGACCGAGCAGCCCAGGTCGTAACAGTTGGTACCGGGTTGCACGTAATCCCCGGCAATCAGGCCCGTACCGGCAATCACGTTGGAATAGCCGGGCACGGAACGCTTGATCATATCCGGAAAAACCTGTGCCACCGCCTCGTCGAATACGAAGGGTGCGGGGTTATCCATTGGCTGATGAAAAATGTTGTCCTTGCTACTCATTGCTACCTCGTGAAGAGGGTGCGAAGGGTGGCCGAGGCGGGCGGGGTAGTCAAGCAAAAATATGCTTTGATAACAACGCGCTAGCTGTGGTGTGCTGGTAAAATGTACTGATAAGTACTACGACCAAACGGTTAAGACCTGTACTTTCTGACAGGTTGCAGAAAAATGCCTGGCAACTATGCTGTGAGTGACTGAACTGGTGAACCTAAAGTATTGCTGGACGTATAAAAAATGTGGTGTGTCGCCGAATATTGCCGGTTTAGAGAATGCAGGTAATGGTAATAAATAACTCAAGTCGTTCGCTGCTGCACACCAGGCTGTATTCGACGTCGTAGATCTTTGTGGAATGTTAATTGAAATAAAATGAGCAAGGATGTAGCAAAAGAATTTGGTGAAAGTGTAACGGGCGCGCTTTCAATATTCCAGGTTATAGAATCAAGCCTGAAGCTATACATTACATACAGCTTCAGGCTGATAAAAGTAAAACTCGGTTCATCGGTAGCATTTAATTTCTCGGGAAGTGATTATGAAAATGCACCATTGGAAACACTGGTAAAAACATTTTCCAAAGTTTCTAACAATATTGACCTGGTCATGACCCTGAGAGAATTAATCAAGTACAAAAATTACGTGGCTCAGCTGGCGTATCGGCAATATTTGCATACAGAAGGAGAGGCATTTCATGGGGAACCTTCAGAGATAATAAGGAATATCTCGGTCAGGGCTGTAAAATGTCTGGCCTTAATGCAGGCTGAATTGGCAGCACTCGACAAGAAAATCACTGCACTACACAGCTAGCAAATATCCGTGCCAACTCGTAAAGAACGGCAGAAGGCCTCGGCTAAGGGCAAGTACTGGTCGCAGCATGTAACCGAAACCAGTGATGCATTGGACCTGGAGGCCGGGGTATTTACACTAAAAGATCCAAAGGAAATCGCTCTTTCGCTGAAAAGGTCTGCGGATCAAAGCCGGCGGCGCAAGTCCGGGCCATTCCGGTCGGCGATGTCCATGCTGACTTTTTATATCAATCGCGCCGGTAGTCATCTCTCAGCGGAGCAGCTTGACCTGCTGGAGCAGGCAAAGGATGAGCTCAGGGTGCTGTATGACAGACCGCGGCAGAACCCCGTGCCCGGGAAACCCGACCACAAGTAACTTTTACACGCTATTTGGCGCATTTGTTGAGATACAAGGCCATCGCATGACCGTGGCTTGATCTCGGCTGCTTCAGCCGCTACTGTTCGCTACGCGTCCAGACCAGGTAGAGATAACCCTGCATGAAACACATAATAACCGGTGCATTGCTTGCATCATTACTGTCCATTCCATTGACTGTCGTGGGCGGTAGCGGGAAAAGCATAGATAAGCGAATTGCCCTGAACTTGACTACAGCGGAGACTGCGGATTTTCTCGCTGAAATGCGCCAGATGCTTGCCAGTATACAGGGCATAATTATGGGTATTGGTGAGGAAGACAGGGAGTTAATATACAAGTCAGCCCGTGCTTCAGGCGGACGTATGGCACGCGCGACCCCGGATTCGGTAAGAAGCAAGTTGCCCCCCTCGTTTAGGGAGATTGGTGGGCCGACACATATGATGTTTGAAGAGCTGGCTATACGTGCTGAAACCGACGATATGGATATGTTGGCGTCATTTACCGGTCAGTTAGTGCAGCAGTGCCTGACCTGTCACGAGATGTTTAAAATAAAAACCTTGCAATGAAGGGCGCTGAATAATGAAGCCTGGTTATCCGGTTATTGCCATGTTTGTTGGAGTGTTTGCATTTTCTGCTGCCATCGCAGGTGAGGATGCCAGACAGTTGGTGAAATTACCTGAAATGATGCAGCAACATATGATGGCGAATATGCGTGACCATCTGGCCGCCATCAATGAGATATTGGCCCACATGGCGAAGGATGAGCTGGATAAGGCTGCCGATGTTGCAGAGAATCGCCTTGGTATGAGTTCACTGAAATCACATGGTGCCGGCCATATGTCCAGGTTTATGCCCGAGGGTATGCGTCAGGCGGGCACCGGCATGCACCGGGCGGCCAGTCGTTTTTCCTTAAAGGCACAGGAGGGAGAACTCTTGCCTGCCTACCGTGCGCTGTCCGATATCACCTCCGCCTGTGTTGCCTGTCATTCGGGCTACCGCATTAAGTAATGCATATTGTGGTCTTGGCGACTAAAACTGCCGGGTATTGGGGCCAATGGTAAAAGATGCACCAGACTGCCCATGTGGTTCAGGTAGGGGTTTTTCCGAGTGTTGTGGGGGTTTGTTATCTGGCGAACAGGTTGCAGTAACAGCCGAGCAGTTAATGCGTTCCCGGTACAGCGCATTTGTATTGATGGACGAGGCCTACCTGAGGAAAACCTGGCACCCTGATACTTGTCCCGACAGGATTGAGTTGGATGACGATACCCGCTGGTTGGGGCTGAAAATCAAGTCAACCCAGACTGGTGGCGAAAGTGATGATGAAGGTTTGGTCGAGTTTGTCGCACGTTACAAGATAGCGAGCCGTGGGCATCGCCTGCATGAAGTGAGTCGTTTTATACGTCGTGATGGCCTGTGGGTTTACCTGGATGGCACCCATTCATGATTTGCCGCAAGGTGCGCAGGGGCCGGGTGGTTCCTCTTCTGTGGGTATGAAATGAAGGTTGCGGATAATGATGGCATTGAGCAGGGATATGATGACGTAAATACCGATAGTTACCGGCGCGATCCATACGGTCGGTCCCAGGCTGCCGGAGCTAATGGCCGCATAGATGAGGTACAACACGGCAGGGGTTCCAATGCCGACTACACACAGGTTAAGCATGAGTACGGGCATGGTTATCTTGAGTCGGCTTTTGCACTGCGTGGCAGATACCGACAGGGAGAACAGGATGATCGTCAGTGCGTAGAACGCAGAGTAAAACTGCATCAGCAGATATAACGTGAGAATCGTGCCAAATATATTGATAACAATGGCGGTTAGCCTGCCGCGTTTTTTACCCAGCATATGCTTATCCCCGATAAGCCGTTAGTAAATACTATTGTAGTCCGCATTAATAATAAACACGAACGCATAACGTGGCCTTGCCAAATATCATGCTAACCGAAAATATAGAACAGGAAATTAAAGCATGATCTTATGAATATGGAAGGTGTGTTCGGACGTAACGGCGTGCGTGCCGTGTACATTGCACCGGGCATGGTTGTTGTCATAGCAAGTGCGCTGATCGGAACGGTTGTGATTGCTATCTGGTGATTGGGGTTTCGGGTTGTTTGATGTCCCTGGTCTCGAAAAGGAAGCAGTGATCCGTTATGCTACGCCCGCAGCAATTCTTACGGTAATCATCATGAAAGAAAAAATTCTCACCATGCTGGAAATGCAGGATGCCATGAACAGCAAGGTCAATCCTGACTGGCGCAATGCTGGCAGCGAGTGGTACCGCGCGATCTGGACGGAATGTGCCGAGATGCTGGATCACTATGGCTGGAAGTGGTGGAAGCACCAGCAGCCTGAAATGGATCAGGTGAAACTCGAGATTGTTGATATATGGCACTTTGCCATGAGTGATCTGCTGCTGAAGGGCGGGGCAGTGGAAAACCTGGCTGACCGGATTGCCACTGGTTTGCAGTATCCATCAGAGGCAGCCGATATTCGGGAGGCCATAGAATTGCTTGCAGAAGAAACCCTGCGCACGAAGTCGGCCAATGTCCCTATCTTCGCCTGCCTGATGCAGCAGGCAGATTTGCCATTTGATGAGCTGTTCCTGATGTACGTAGGCAAGAATGTGCTGAATTTCTTTCGTCAGGACCACGGTTACAAGGATGGCAGTTACATCAAGGTATGGAACGGACGTGAGGACAACGAGCACCTGGCTGAAATCTTGTCTTCACTGAATCCTGATGAAGCGGGATTCGCAGATAGTGTTTATCAGCAGCTTGAGGCTGCCTATCCCGCCACATAAATCACACGGGCGTATATCGCTGGAAGTTATTCGGTCCCCGACGTGTCGGTTGCGTCTTTCGCCTGAAAGATTTCCCGGTTATAGGCGAAGGCAAAATTTAGCAGAAAGATATGAGTCAGGGTGAATTCCAGTAATTCGCCCTTCTTGGACGAGTCCATGCCAACCTGGATCAGCAGCACGGCGATGAGATAGGCCGCGATCTGGTAGTTGGTTGCAATGGGGATGGCGAATTTATCGACTACGTTCTTGAAGCGTGGCTGATAACGATATAGCGGAATAAACACGGCCAGATAAAAAATCAACAGGATGCCAATACCCTTGCCAAATACAAGCTTGTTGATTTTTGTGTCGTTGATAATGATGTTATGAAGGTTGGTTTCACCCTGGGCATTGATGTTCTTGAAGAATTCCGGGCTTTCTACATTAAAGATACGTTGTCCCCAGGAGATTTCCTCGCCGGCGCCAAACAAAAAGGCAAGGCCGAACAGTATGGTCATAGCCAGGAACAGAGTCTTTGCCTGTTGTCTCAGTAACCATGCCCGCTGAAAGCACACCACCATGGTGGCCGCCAGCGCCAGTACAGTCAGCCATTCAATAAAGCCATCCTCTACGGTGTAGGTATAACGAAAGTAATCCGGGTGGGTATAACTCATGATCACACCGGCAAGGGTCAGCAGTGTCATATATGCCAGAATGGCGAGTTCGATTTTACTAATTGATTTCATTTGCTGGGCAGTGGTTTTTCAAGGCGACAGGAATTGATGTTTGTACAGGAAGCAGTATGCATTCGCTCGTTGCTCCGGAAATCATAGGGGCCGGAATCCATGGGTTCTGAAAGGCTTATTCTACCTGATAACTCGATCGCATTATCGATATAACGGTTCCAGTTTGTCGTCGCCAGTCTTGCTGTTGCTATCGGCTTCTGATGGCAGGTTCTTGATGGCCAGCCAGATAGCACCGGCATCCCAGTTGCCCTTGTCCTTGCCATATAGACTGACAGACAGACGGGTGACCTGGTCGGCCGCCTCAGCTGGCAGGCGCATGGCGATACTATCCAGGTTATGCGGCGGATCCTGCGGCCATGCGGACTTTGCCCACTGGATGAGTGCATCACGTACCGCCGTAGCCTGCTGGCCATCACAGGCTGCATGTAGTTGTTGTAAGGCTGCCTTGCGGTTGGTCTTTTGCTGATCGGCAGGGTTTGCGGCGGACTTGACGGCCGTGGCTGCGGATTTCTTTTTGAATAATATCCACAGCGTTATGATCCACAGCAGTGCGAATATGATGACAGCGGCCAGTAACATCGTGTTGGTACGGTCCGTGGGCATTGTCGTACTTTCTGCCTGTGTCTCTTCTTCAGGTGCATCATCTACCGGCTCAATCGGTGCCGCAGGGGCGCTGTCCTGTACAGGCACGGGGACTGCATCGCCGGTGGCTGCGAGTTCGGCAGTCGCCAGGCGCGCAACCTGCATTTTATCAGTCTCGGTATTCCACCAGGGGATCTCGATGGCTGGAATGGTGTGTTTGCCAGGTTGCGACGGAATAACGGCAAACTTTTGTGTATAGGTGCTCAGCAGGCCCTTGTTTGTCGGTTGCTCATCGGCCACCGGTTGATCGGGATAGTTTTTCAGCTGTGCGGTTTCAGTCATGGTAATTTCTGGAAGCTGGCCCACGCTGACACCATCGCCAATGATGGCCAGGGTACGTGTTACTGGTTCCCCCACCTTGAGCTGGCCAATATCACCCGACCAGGTTTCCTGCAGTTGTACGTCTTTTGCTGGCAGCCAGTGCTTGCCGGTAAAACCGGCAGGTATGGATTTTATCTTCAGGCTGATCGGGTTGCTCTGAGTCGTTCTTTTTTCATAGGTCTGGCGCGAGAAGAAGTTATCAAAGAACGGGTCATTGGAAAAAAGGCTACCAGAAGAGCGCTGCTTTTTTACCCCGGCGGGGAACTTGGCGGTGACCCGGAAGGGTGTAATGGTGAGATCGCCACTTTGCTGTGGAAACAGGGCATAGGTGCGCTCGGTAACCAGGTAGTTCTTGTTTTTGACCCGGGTCTCATAACCCCTGTCCTTGCCCAGCTGCTGTACCCGTGTTTCCACGCCCTCAAAGTGTGGGTCGGACAGGCTGGCATCTTTCCATTGTTTGATTCGATAGATCCTGAGGGTTAGCAGGATTTGCTGCTGCACGTAGGGTGAATGGCTATCGACCTCGGCGGTGATAAACATCAGCTCCTTGCTTGCGGGTGGTGCAGAAGGCCCGGCTTGCGGTCGGGTACTACCCGTGGCCACGACCGTGACGGTAATTTCAGGACTTTTGTCCTTGCCGAAACTTATGGGTGGAATCTTGATCTTGCCCTGGCTCATGGGGGCCACGGTGAGTGTATAGGTTTTAGAGCTGCTGATATTGCCATTGGTCATGCTGAACTGGCTTGACTGGCCTGTACCCAGCAGCTGGAAGTCCTTGTTCAGCGGTGAGAAATCCGGTTCACCATCCAGCGAGCCCTCAGCAGTAAAAATGATGCGGAAGTTTTCATTAATTGCCACGGGGTCACGGTCGGTCTTTACGCTGATATTGGCGGCCCATGATGGCGCACAAACCATTAGTAGTAACAATGTGACAAGTAATGTATTGAAACGCCTTACCATGCTTGTTCTCCTGCATTAAACCGTGCCCGCTGCCGGTACTGATATTCAAACTTACGTCTTAACAGGCCGGCCGGATCATCCGGAATACGTTTAAGCCATTGTTCCTGGGAAATCTGTTGTTCCTCGGTTAATTCACTGTCTGCCTGCGCAGATTGACGGGCTTCGTCATCGTTCTCCTGTTGCTGTTCCTGGTTGGCTTCAGCGAGCTGTCGCTGTTTGTCTTCGGTGGCTTTTTCTTCCGCTGCCGATTGTTGTTCCTCTGACGCCTTACCCTGTTCGGACTTATCCTGTTCAGAGGCTGAATCCTGAGATTCGGCCTGTTGCTGCTGTTGCTGCTGTTGTTGCTGCTGCTGTTGTTGCTGCTGTTGCTGCTGTTGCTGCTGTTGCTGCTGTTGCTGCTGTT
>JAPHTU010000031.1 GCA_026196145.1 Gammaproteobacteria bacterium | reverse complement strand
CCAAGGTATTTGGGTTTGAATTGTGGCTCTATCAACAAGCATTGGGTGTGTCGGTCCTTGATGGTCTGACTTACTTCGTACAGATGGTGTGCACCGGGTTGTTTGTGTGCATCGGGGTTGATGATGCCGTGGGTCGTAATGCCATAACGTTGCTGAAAGTAATGCCATGCATCGTGGTAGAGGATGGCAGATGTCCTGGTATTTTCAGAAAAGTATTTGCGGATTTCCTTATCCAGTAATTGAAGCCTCTTAACCAGTTGTCGGTTATTTGCCATGATGTGTCCCGCATGACCTGGGTAGAGCCTGCTTAATGATTCAGTGATACGGGTGACGTCAGCCTGCGCCAGCACGGGGTCAAGCCAACGGTGTGGGTCAATATGCAGGTGGTCAGCCCCGTGATGTTCCTCTTCAGATTCGGTAAGCCGAATGACTAGCTTGTCGTTTGCCTGCCTGAGCGTTTTTTGCAGATTGGTCTCAAGCGTAGGGCCAACCCAGATAATGACATCTGCTTGGGTAAGTTTGCGTGCATCACTGGGGCGCAACTGAAAGGTATGCGGCGACTGGTAACCATCGAGCAGTAACTCGGGTTCGGCAATACCCTGTAATAGCTGGCTGACCAGCGAGTGCACAGGTTTTATAGTGACCAAAACACGCACTGCATCCCCGGCATGGGCAGCCATGGAAAATATTGCGAGTAGCAGAATGAACAAACGGGGCATAAAACTTAGATAAGAAGCCGGGAGCGCGCAACGGTATAATGCCGGCATGACGGTTTCAAGCGATAAAACTTCCGAGCCATTAATTCATGCCACAGGCCTGGGTGTAACACTGGGTGGGACGAAGGTACTCAATAATATTGATATCAGCCTGTGGCCACGGGAAATACTCACGCTGGTTGGCCTCAATGGTTCGGGCAAGTCCACGCTGGTCAAGGCGCTTGGCGGTCTGATAATGCCTGATGAAGGCGCGGTTACGCGGCGGGAGGGGTTGCGGATTGGTTACTGCCCGCAGCATGCGCATCCCGATAATACCCTGCCGATGTCGGTGATGGACTTTTTGCAGTTAACGCAGGCCGCACCAGGCATGGATGCCATAGGCGTGCTGGAAGAAGTCGGCATTAGCGGCCTGGAAAACCGGCAGTTATCGGCCTTGTCCGGCGGTGAGTATCAACGGTTATTGTTGGCGCGGGCCATACTACGAAAGCCTGACGTATTGATGCTGGATGAACCGATGGCCGGTGTCGATGTTGCCGGGCAGAGTGATCTGTACCAGTTGATTCCACAGTTAAGGGACCGCTACGGCTGTGGCGTGATACTGGTTTCACACGATATCCACGTAGTGATGGCCGCAACCGACCGGGTAATCTGTCTGAACCATCATGTTTGCTGCAGCGGGCATCCGGAAAGTGTCGCGGTCCACCCGGAATTTGTTTCCCTGTTTGGCGCGCAGATCGCCGAGACATTGGCGGTTTACAAACACCAACACGACCATAGTCATGATCTTCACGGCGATACTTTGGGGGAGGGGCATGAGCAGGGCGACCATTCCTACTGTGAGCATGATCATGCCTGACTTTATATTAAACGCCCTGATCGTAGGCACCCTGATTGCGCTGATGGCAGGGCCTTTGGGGTGCTTTGTGGTGTGGCGACGCATGGCCTATTTTGGTGCCGCCATCGCACATTCGGCCTTGCTGGGTGTGGCGCTGGCGTTGTTGCTGGGGGGGTACCTTGTCAGTGCTGCTGCGGGTACGGACAGCATGGGTTATCGACTGGGTATATCGTTGATCGATGACCCTTGGCCGGTTGTCCTGTTGATGAGCCTGTTGCTGGCGTATGGTTTATTGTTACTCCAGCGTCGCCACCTGCTGGCAAACGATACCTTGCTGGGTATTGTCGCACATGGGTCGCTGGCTATTGGCCTGTTGATCGTCGCTATGATGGCGACCCTGCGCATTGACGTAATGGCCTATCTGTTTGGCGACATACTGAGCATAGATAACAACGATGTTATCGCCATGTCGGTGCTGAGTGTTGCCGTCATACTTCTGGTAATAAAACAATGGCGCCCGCTGCTATCCAGTACGGTTAACGCAGACATGGCCGCCGTTGAAGGTGTGAATATACACCGTACAAATTTTATATTCGTGGTGATGCTGGCCTGTGTCGTCGCACTGGGCATGCGTATTGTCGGCGTATTGTTGATTATCTCCATGTTGATTATTCCGCCGGCAACCGCGCGAAGGCTGGTTTATTCGCCGCCACAGATGGCTATTGTGGCTTCTGTAATCGGTGTACTGGATGTCTGGTTTGGCCTTGCATTGGCATGGTATGCAGACCTGCCTGCAGGCCCGGCCATTGTCGCGGTATCGACATTATTTTTTGTTCTCGGGATGTTAAAGCCGCAGGCGCAGCAGCAAGGACAGGGCCAGTCAGCCTGATCGCTTATTCCCATTCAAGTTCGCTGTAGACTTGTTGTGCGTTCCTGCCTGCCAGTGTTTTGTAATTTAAAAGGTATTTGAACCCGGACTGGTCAACACGACTGATGTCAGCAATATCACCGCCATCGTCGATGAATCTTGAGACTGTGTTACGCAGAAACACCAGGTAATCATAGGTATCGGCATTGGCCCGTTCCAGGGTGGTTGGCTGGCCATGACCCGGGACAATCTTCTCGGGCTTGTATGCAGCCATCGTCCTGTAAGCATTGATCCAGCTTTTACTGCTGGATTGTGATCCAACGCTCAGCATACGTTGTGTATAAACGATATCGCCGGTGAACATGATCTTGTGTTGAGGTAACCAGACGAAACTGTCTCCGGGTGTATGCGCATGACCAGCATGGATTATCTCAAATATTACCCCGCCAATCTCGAACCTGAGTTGGTTATCAAATACCTGCTCGGCATGTATAGCATCCGTTCCCTCTAAGCCGGCATCGCCAACTCGATTGCCCAGCCTGGAAATTATATCCTGCTGACGGGTTTTCTGATCATTAACTGCGTTTTTGCTGGCGATGATGTTGGCATCCAGGCCCTTAAAGTAACCGTTACCTAACCAGCGGTGATCCTGTCCGCCTGTATTTATAACCGTGACGATGGGTTTGCTGGTAACACCTTTAATTAGTTGATGAAGTTGTTGTGCGCCTTTATAGGTGCCGCCGGGATCGATCACAACCACACCCTGGCCTGTAACAACAAACCCAAAAGTTGCATTATTGCCCAGGTTCTCAGGCGTCCGATTGCCCAGTTCGCCGACAATCGCATAGATATTATCCGCGACCCTGTGCAACTCCAGCGTGTTATCGGCGATGGAAGGGCTAAATGGGAAAAAACAAAAAACCAGAATCCAGTAATAACCGGGTCTTCTCATGATGCAGGTTTCCCTGTTTAAAGTGCTGGTGCCACACTAAAAGACGCCGCAGCACCTTGCGGGTGTCATCCGTTCAAGTAAAGGCTCTAGTCAGAACTTCAGCTTGGTTTTTAAGGAGCTTAGAGCCTCCTTTTCTTCTTTTTTCAGCTGCTTCCTGCGTTGTGTTTCAAGTTTCTGGGACGACAGGAATTGTTTGTAGCTCTTGTTGGTCTCTTTGATGATTTTCTTTAACTCGGGAATATGATCGCCCTGGAGTTCCTCTGGCAGGCAATAAATCGTCAGCTTGTCATTTTCAGCATAAGCGTCTCTTTTCTTCATGTAGATATGCTGCTTCCATCGGCTATTAAAGTAGTCTGCCCACTCATAGGGTACTGGTCTGGATAGAGTCAGAACGATATTATACAGGCCCAGGCTATGATCAGGTTTGCTGGAAGCCTCATCGTCCAGGCCGGTTATTGCTATATCCACGATAGTTTTAGCCATCAGATATCTCCCTTTGTGTTAGTTATTATCGGCGTTGCCATGTGGGCCAACGGTTTATTATCTCTTTAAACGGATAATAGTACATCTACCGGCTGAAGAAGAGCCTAAAATTCCTGCCGTGGTTCTCTCGATAAAAGTCCACTGACCGCCTCTTTGGGGGAACGACCTTCAAACAGCACCTTGTAAACCTCTTCTGCTATGGGCAGGTCGGCCTGGTAGGTGCTGGCCAGCTTGTGGATGACGCGAGCGGTTTCCACGCCCTCGGTTACCTGGCCAATATCTGACTGTATGGCCTCCAGTGTTTTGCCCTTTGCCAGTGCCATGCCCAGGCGACGATTACGCGACAGGTCGCCGGTGCAGGTGAGTACCAGGTCACCCAGGCCGGCAAGTCCCATAAAGGTTTCTGCCTGACCGCCCATGGTTAATCCCAGTCGCTGCATCTCGGTCAATCCGCGAGTGATGAGCGCTGCACGGGTGTTATGCCCCAGGGACAAACCATCTGCGATGCCGGCAGCGATTGCCAGCACGTTTTTATAGGCACCGCCGAGGCACACGCCGGCCATATCGCCGGAGGTGTAAATACGAAAGGTATCGCTATGCAGGTCATTCACAATCCGGCTTGCCAGGCCCTCGTTATTGGATGCCAGGCTGATTGCTGTTGGTCGGTATTGTGCAACCTCTAGCGCAAAGCTGGGGCCGGATAGCACGGCGAGCGGGAAATCATCGCCAAAAATCTGTTGTGCTACCTGGTGTAGCAGTTCGCCATTGTCCGGATCCAGGCCCTTCGATGCCCATGCCAGTCCCTGTTCGGGTTTTAGTAATGGCTTGAGTTGCTGCAGTACACTGCGGAAGGCGGAGCTGGGTACGACCACGAGAATCTCGCTGCAACTGGCAACGCAATCTTCCAGGTCACTGGATACCAGCAGATTATCGGGAAAGGGGATGTCTGGCAGGTAACGCCGGTTTTGCCGGTCGTTGGTCAGTGCTGCGGCAATCTGGGAATCGTATTCCCACAGGGTAACCGGTTGCTGATTGACAGCTGCCTGTAAGGCGAGGGCTGTTCCCCATGAACCGGCACCGATAATGCCTAGCATGTGTTTATGCTTCGCTGGCAGCGGCCCCGCTTTCGGCTTGCTGCTCGCGCTCCTCTAGTCGTTTGCCGTAAATGTAATCAAAATTTACGGGGGTCAGTATAAATGGAGGGAAACTGCCCTTGGTCATCAGGTTAGACAGTGCCTCCCTGGCGTAGGGGTACAACGTGTCGGGGCACACCGAGCCGGTAAGTCGCTGACGGTCTTTGTCTTCAAAACCTGTGATCATGAAGATGCCGCCCTGCACAACTTCGGCAATATAGGCGATCTCGCCGGCGGTTTTTGCGGTTACCGTGATTTTGAGTTGTACGTCGTAAACGCCGTTCTCGTCGATGGTGGTAACCGAGTTGTCCATTTCAACATTGACTTCCGGATCCCATTCCTTGAGAAAAATACCGGGTGCGTTGGGTGCCTCATAGGAGGCGTCTTTCAGATAGATACGTTGTGCCGCAAAGGCGGGTTGTATTTCGTCGGTCATGGTAAGCAGGTTTCCTGTGCTGGCGGTTGAACGGCCAGCTAGCTTTTAGTTGTTGGCAGGTTGGCGGTTTCCCATGCCATTATGCCACCGCCCAGATTGTATACATGCTCAAATCCCTGCTTTTTCAGTATCTTGCAGGCAGCCACAGAGCGGTTTCCGCTACGGCAATAGGCGATCACATGGTCATGCTTGTGTCTGTCCAGCTCGCTCATACGAGACTGCAGCTCGGTCGTGGGTATGTGTTTGCTATTGATGATGTGGCCCTCGCGGTTTTCTGCCGCAGTGCGGATATCCACCAGTATAGCGGTCTCATGGTTCATCAGGCGGGTTGCGTCAGCGGGAGATATATCATCAAAGCCACGGGTCAGGCGGCTGATTTCACTGCCGATTAACATGCCGAGGACAACGACAAAGGCGGCCACCAACATGGTGTGGTTGCCGGCAAATTCAATTATTTGTTGCATAGTGGTGAAGCGGAGTTCTAGCGTTAAGGGGGGTGGTGCTGTATTGCTTGTTCTACTCGTTAGGGCAAAAGGCCTGGCGCATCATATCAATCAGCTTGAGGACGCGGTCGTCGCTGACACAATAGAAGACGCGATTGGCATTCTTGCGTGAACAGATAATGCCTTTGTCACGCAGAATGGCAAGGTGTTGCGAAATATTGCTTTGCGAAGTACCTACGGCATCAACAATTTCCTGCACACTCAGTTCCTGATCTGCCAGGGTGCACAAGATCTTCAGTCTCAGCGGGTGAGACATTGCTTTGAGTGAGCGCGATGCAAGGTCGATGTCCTCATCTTTGGACATGAGGTTCAGCGTTTCAGACACGGACATAATCGCTTCCACTTTAGAGTGTTCTTTGTGATGTTCTATCAAGTTATTCAATGATTCTAATACAGCTATATGGGATAATACTAAAAAATACGGCGGTGAACACATTTATTACACATTAAATGTGTATGATTCGCCCCGCAGTTTCAGATTCCCGGATAGTAATTGTTGTTATATGGCCAGTAGACCTAAACCCGTTGCCCTCATCATTCTTGATGGCTGGGGCTATAGTGAAAGCCCTGATTATAATGGTATATATGCCTCCGATACCCCGTTTTGGGATCAGATGTGGGAGACCCGTCCACATAGCTTGATCCGTACATCCGGTATCGATGTAGGGCTGCCGGCTGGACAGATGGGGAATTCCGAGGTCGGGCATACCAATCTTGGTGCCGGACGTGTGGTCTACCAGGAATCAACACGTATTGATCGCTCCATCAAGACAGGTTCTTTTTTTGAAAACGCCACCCTCATTGCGCCACTGGATGCAGCGATTGAGCAGGGTAAAGCCGTTCATATACTTGGCCTGTTATCCGACGGTGGTGTACATAGTGAGGACAGGCATCTGCAGGCAATGGTCAGGATGGCGGCTCAGCATGGAGCCAAACATATCTACGTTCATGCCTTTGCTGACGGACGGGATACACCACCTCAAAGTGTGTTGGCTCCCATCAAAAGAATGCAGGCCGTATTTGACGAGTTGGGTGTTGGTCGTTTCGCTTCTTTTATCGGGCGTTATTACGCTATGGACCGGGACAATCGCTGGGACCGTGTACAGCTTGCCTATGACCTGATATTTCATGGTAATGCGCAATATACGGCAGAGGATGCAGTTTCAGCCATTGAGGCTTCCTATGCGCGGGATGAGTGCGATGAATTTATTCATGCCACGTCGATAGTCAATAAAGGCGAGGCACCGGTTAAAGTAAATGAAGGCGATGTCCTGTTCTTTATGAACTTTCGTGCCGATCGTGCCCGCCAACTGGCGCGCGCCATAGTGGACGACGAATTTACCGAATTTGATCGCGGCGAACGGGTCAATATCAGCGGCATTGTTAGCCTGACCGAATATAGTGCGGTGCTGGATATTCCGATTGCCTTTCCGCCGGAACGCCTGCAAAACGTTTTGGGTGAATATGTTGCAAATAAGGGCTTGCGCCAGCTACGTCTGGCAGAGACCGAAAAATATGCGCATGTCACCTTTTTCTTTAAT
>JAPHTU010000028.1 GCA_026196145.1 Gammaproteobacteria bacterium | reverse complement strand
GGCAACCCGTATGTCGATGCCGAGGGTTTCGACTGGCCAGACAATGCCGAGCGCTACACCTGTTTCTCGCAGGTGGCCGCACAGATTGGCGCCGGCCAGATAGGCCTGGACTGGCAACCGGATGTGGTACATAGCCATGACTGGCAAACCGGCCTGGTAGCAGCCTTACTCAGTCAGCAGGCCGACCCGCCACGCACCATCTTTACTATCCACAACCTGTCGTATAGCGGCCATTTTTCTCACGAGGAATACATGCGTCTGCAGTTACCCATGCAGTGGTGGCACCCGGAAGGCGTTGAGTTTTTTGGCGGGTTCTCCATGCTCAAGGCAGCACTGGTTTATTCCGATGTCATCACAACGGTCAGCCCGACCTATGCCAAGGAAATTCTCACACCAACCTTTGGCTATGGCATGGAAGGTGTGCTCTCCCATTACCAGTACAAATTGACCGGCATACTGAATGGCCTGGATACACACACATGGGACCCCTCTGTTGATCCTGTACTGAAAAAGAATTATTCAATTAAAGATCGCAAGGAAGGCAAGACCGCCAACAGGAAGGCCCTGCTGAAATCACTGAACATCAAGAATACTGAAATATGGATGAACCGTCCCCTGTTTGGATCAGTTGGTCGACTGGTTGAACAGAAAGGCATTGATATCCTCGCCAGCGCCATTCCACGACTGATCAAGGAACATGATGCCGGCTTCATTATTATCGGCGAAGGCCAGCATCAATTTGTTACACAACTGGAATCCCTGCAAAAGCGCTTTCCGGATAACGTCCGTCTGTATATCGGCTATTCTGAAATGGAGGCCCACCTGGTGGAGGCCGGTTGCGATTTCTTTATTATGCCTTCAAGGTTTGAACCCTGTGGACTCAACCAGCTATACAGCCTGCGCTATGGCACCCTGCCAATCGTGCACCATGTTGGTGGCCTGGCAGATACCGTCGTCGATGCAACCCCGGAAAACCTGAAACACAGAACGGCCACCGGCCTGGATTTTTACCAGCCCACTGCCGTTGAATTACACGGGGCGCTGGTACGCGCAGTGAAGTTATACGAGGATTCCAAGCACTGGCCCCAGGTACAGAAAACAGCCATGCAACAAAACTTTGACTGGCACCACAGCGCCGAACAGTATTTATCGCTTTATATTCAGCAAGAGTACCCATGAGCAAGAAAAAAGACAAAAAGAAATTGTGTGACATGCCCAGCATGGAACCACTGCCAACTGATGCCAATTCCATCTGCAATTCATTCCTGTTTAACCTGACCCATCACCTGGGACGGTTTCTCGGTTGTCGCAAGGTCTATCTCTACCAGGCACTGGCTGCCGTCGTTCGGGACCGCCTGATGGCAGACTGGCGTAACAGCTGGCATGCATTTACCAAGCCGGGCACGCGTCGGGCCACTTATATGTCACTGGAATTCCTCATGGGCCGTGCGCTGGGCAACCATATGCTTAACCTTGGCGTGCGCACCCCGGCCGATGAGGCCATGCTGAGCATGTCCCTGGAGCTGGAAGAGATTGAAACTGAAGAACTGGATGCGGGTCTTGGCAATGGCGGTCTGGGACGTCTGGCTGCCTGTTTTATGGATAGTTGCGCCACTCTGAACCTGCCCGTCATTGGTTATGGCATACGTTATGAATACGGCATGTTTCATCAACACATCGAAAATGGCTACCAGGTTGAAGACCCTGATCACTGGCTTCGGGACGGCTACCCCTGGGAGATCGAACGACAGGAATACACACAAGTTGTGCAATTTGGCGGCTACTGCAAACACTATCAAGATCAAAATGGTAAACCCAGGGTTCGCTGGATGAGGACCGATGACGTACTGGCAATTCCCTATGACATACCGGTCTCCGGCTACCGCAACAAAACAATCAACACCCTGCGCCTGTGGGAGGCTGAAGCGACTGCAGAATTCAACCTGAATGAATTCAATGCCGGCAGTTATACCGAGGCAGTTGCAGCGAAGAATGATGCCGAGCACATCACCATGGTGCTGTATCCGAACGACAGCAGTGAAAACGGCAAGGAATTGCGTCTGCGGCAACAATACTTTCTTGCCTCGGCAAGCCTCAAGGACATCATCCAGATATGGGAAGAAATTGAAGGTGGTGACTATGACAAGTTCGTCGAACAAAACGTTTTCCAGATGAATGACACCCATCCCTCGATTGCAGTTGCCGAGTTAATGCGCATCCTGATAGACGAAAAAGAACTGGACTGGGATGTTGCCTGGGGCATCACACAACGCTGCATGGCCTATACCAACCACACCCTGTTGCCGGAGGCACTGGAACGCTGGCCAGTCAGCCTTTTTGAACGCCTGCTACCTCGCCTGCTGGAAATCATTTATCAGATCAATGAATACTTCCTGCGGGAAATATCCCTGCGCTGGCCCGGTGATACCGAGCGATTGAAACGTGTGTCGATTATCGAGGAAGGTCCGGAAAAGCAGATCCGCATGGCGCACCTTGCCATTGTTGGCAGCTTCTCCGTAAATGGTGTCGCCGAGTTGCATTCCAAATTACTGACTGAACACCTGTTTCATGATTTTTATGAAATCTGGCCGGAAAGATTCAACAACAAGACCAACGGCGTCACACCTCGCCGCTGGGTTGCCTATGCCAATCCGGCGTTAACCAATCTGCTAAATAAAACGATTGGTGAAGACTGGATTTCCGACCTCAGCAAGATCAATGCCCTGAAGAAGTATGTGGACAAACCTGATGATGCATTCATCGAAAAGTGGCTGGCGGTTCAACTAACCAGCAAGCAACGCCTGATCGCAATGGTAGAGGAAAAGACCGGCGTTACTTTCAACGACCAATCGATGCTGTCGGTACACGTCAAACGCATACATGAGTACAAACGCCAGCTACTAAATGTACTTCACATCATTCATCTATATAACCGCATCAAGAATGGTGAAACAGACGGTATGGTTAGCCGCTGTTTTCTGATTGGTGGCAAGGCCGCGCCGGGTTACTGGATGGCCAAGCAGATTATCAAGCTGATTAACAATGTCGCCGACATGATAAACAGTGACCCGGATGTTGGCGATCGCCTGAAACTGGTGTTTATCCCCAACTACAAGGTCACCAGCATGGAGGTTATCGCACCCGGTGCAGACCTTTCGGAACAGATTTCCACTGCGGGTAAAGAAGCCTCCGGTACCGGTAACATGAAATTCATGATGAATGGCGCATTAACCATTGGTACCTACGATGGTGCCAATATCGAAATACTGGACGCCGTAGGTGAAGACAATTTCTTCCTGTTTGGTCTGCACGCAGAAGAAGTAAACGAACTGAAGAAACACTATAATCCGCAGTCGTTTATTGATGGCGATCCAGACCTGAAAAGAGTTATCGACCTGCTCTCTTCCGGATTTTTTAATCCTGTCGAACCCGGCATATTTGATGGCATATTGTCGTCCATGCTTTCACCGAATGACCCATGGGTCACTATCGCCGATTTCCGAAGCTATGTTAATGCCCAGGAAAAGGCCGCTGAGGCCTGGAAAGACCGCAGGCAGTGGGCACTGAAGAGCATCAGTAACGTTGCGGGCTGTGGATTCTTTTCAACTGATCGCACCATTAGTGACTATAACCACGACATTTGGAAACTCAAACCGCTTGAGTTGGACGATTAATGTTTCAGGGCAAGACAAGTGATTAGCATCTCTCACCAGTTGTCATGATAATGTCACAATTCCATGAAATGGTTGAATACTGAAGCGCCAGTATCAGCTGCAGATCGTGTTTTGACATACTCCCCGGTTCAAATGCGTTAAACGTAATTATTTAAAGAGGATTCGTAGTAATGACCAAGAAAGTTTCCAAGCATGTCTTTGCATTTACCGAAGGCGACGGAAAGAACAAGAAATTACTCGG
>JAPHTU010000197.1 GCA_026196145.1 Gammaproteobacteria bacterium | reverse complement strand
TGCGTTTGTGCGTACGCAGTTGCGGATCAATGCGCTTGTACTTGAGGGTGTTATTCGCCATCAGGTTGGGCTTGGAATTGAAATACCAGTCGTGGTAGAGCGCAAAACTCTTTGGATGCAGACCCCATAACCAGGGCGCGTCTTCACGCAGGATGTCTATGATCTGCCGGATGATGGCCAGTCGCTGTGGACTGTCTTCCATATTTTTCATCTGCTCAAACAGCTTGTTGAATTCCGGATTATTGTAGTTACCTGCATTTTCTCCCTGGTGTTCCACCTTGCCATTCGGACCATGCAACAGGAACAGAAAGTTTTCGGGGTCCGGATAATCTGCATTCCAGCCCCAGGAAAACAACTGTGACGTTCCCTTCAGCATCTTGTCCTGAAAACGATTGTAGTCGGTTGGTCGCACAATCAGTTCAATCCCCAGCTTGGCAAACTGCTTGCGCCACCAGTTGAGTTGCGCCTTGCTGTCCGGTCCCTGGGCAACCGTATCGTAGTAAAGCTTGAGCACCTCGCCCGTGTCGGTATGCCGTCCCACCGGATAGCCGGCCCTGACCATCAGTGCCTGTGCATCGTCCAGTGGCCTTCGCACTGCCCCGCCCTGTGTCCAGTAATGCGTGAGGGGATTAATGCCCGCCTCACCTTCCTCGTGACCATAAAGCCCTGGGGGTAACGGGCCCTGCCCAACCAGGCCGCGACCATTGAGAAATATCGAAATATATTCCTCGTAATCCACCGCGATGGAGATCGCCTGGCGCAGATACTTGCCACGATCACCGGCAGGGTGACCCACGATATCGTCCAGCATATTGAAACCAAAATAATAGGTAGAGGTCGAGACAGCCGTCGAAAGCTGTATGCCCTTGTCCTGCATTTCATCCGTCAGCGCCAGGTCTCCCGTGCCCCCAACCTTGATGGCCTGGTCAAAGGTGTCCGAGGCGATACCGGAGACATCGTAATAACCCTGCAGAAACTTGTTCCAGCGTGGAATGGATTCCTTTTCCAGGCTGTTCACCACGGTATCGATAAAAGGAATCGGCTTGCCGGCATCGGCCAGCAGCCCTGCCTCCGCGTCACCGGGCATGCCCTCGGACGGATAGGCCTCACCATGAAAATTCGGGTTACGCTGCAATACCATGCGCAGGTTGGGATTGTTTTCGGTCAACATATAGGGACCGGTGCCTATCGGATACCAGTGCAGGGTCAGGTTTCTTGCCTTCATACCCCGCTGGGTATGGAAACGATCGGCCTCCCACGGCATCGGCGCGAAAAACGGCATGGCGAGCCAGTATTTGAACTGCGGATACTTGCCCTTGATTCTAATCTGGTAGGAATATCGACCGCTTGCCTTGACTCCAGTCAGGCCATGCTCGCGTAAGTCCAGCCACACAGGACCCTCGGCTGAAGCGGCCCGGGTTTTATACTCAATCTTGAGTTGCTTGGCATATTCATCCAGACCATCGATATATTCAGCCATCACACCAAAAATCGGCGAATTGGTCTGTGGGTGAGCCAGTCGCTTGATCTGATACACATAATCCTCGGCGGTCAGCTCGCGAGTGCCGGTGCTCGGGAAGTCCGACAGGGTGTAAATATCCTCCAGGTCAGCTTCTATAATATTGTGATAGACATAGCGGCCGGCCTCATCGGTCGCCAGCGCCGGGTGCGGCTGGTAGCGAATACCGGGCTGGATCTCGATATCGTAGATGCTCCAGGCCACCTGGTCGACCGGCGCGTCTGCCGGCAGGCGGTTGCCCTGCTCATCCAGAAAATACGGCACGGGTACAGCCGTTGCCGTCAAGCCGGTCAGCTTGTAGGGGCGCTTGAGGTAGTGGTACTGCAGTGGTGGCTCGTAAATATTGGCAATAATGGAATATTCGTTCGCGCTATAGGAACGCACCGGGTCCAGGTGCTTGGGCCGCTCTTCAAAGGAGCTGTACAGGATGTTTTTTGCGCTATCCTTGAGCGGGTAGGGGTTATTCCAGGGATTACCGTCACAGGATGCCAGCAGCATCAGCCCCGGCACCATGCCCGCCCCGCAGAATAACCTCCAAATAATACGCAATGCCTGTCCTTATTGTGCCGCCGAAACCGGCTTTATACTCTCCGGGAGCCTGGTTTCACGAGTAATGTGAAGGTGATCCCAAAAATGATTTTGCCGATTATAAACACATGGTTTAAGGTATGCGTCTTTTATTAGTACCAGTCTTACAACAGGATTAATAACATGGGTTTTCTCGAAGGCAAACGTGCACTTATCACCGGTGTCGCCAGCAACCGCTCTATCGCCTGGGGCTGTGCCAAGGCAATGAAGGACCAGGGCGCGGAAATCGCCCTTACCTACCAGAATGACAAATTGAAAGGTCGTGTCGAAAAGTTCGCCGAGGAACTGGGTACCGATATCATCATCGGGCTGGACGTGGCCACTGACGAGGCCATTGACGCGGCCTTTGACGAACTGAAGACCCACTGGGATTATCTGGATATCGCGCTGCATTCAATCGCCTTTGCACCCAAGGAAGAACTGGCCGGTATGTTTCTGGACAGCGTTACCCGTGAAGGGTTCAAAACCGCACATGAAATCAGCTCCTACAGCTTCGCGGCGATGGCCAATGCCTGCCGACCCATGATGAAGGGTCGTAACGGCGCCCTCATGACCATGACTTATCTCGGTGCCGAGCGCGTCGTACCTAAATACAATGTCATGGGTCTGGCCAAGGCCAGCCTGGAAGCCAATGTGCGATTCATGGCAGATCACCTGGGTCGCGAAGGTATTCGTGTCAACGCCATATCAGCTGGACCTATTCGTACACTTGCCGCTGCCGGCATCAGTAACTTCAAGAGACTACTGGACGCATTCGAAGAGGCAGCACCACTGGGGCGCTGCATCACCATTGAAGAAGTGGGCAATGTCGCGGCCTTCATGTGTTCTGACCTGGCCTCAGGCGTGACCGGTGAAATCACCTATGTCGATGGTGGACACAATATCATCGCTGGCGGCTGCCCCAAATAATCCCGCAGCGGACCAGACCGGGTTCCTGAATCCGGGGCCACGCTGACTCATCCGACTGGTAAAATGCCCAGGCCGCTTCTAATCCTGCAGCTACGCCCCGAGGACGACACCTCGGACAGTGAATTTGCTGCAATACTTAAATACACAGGCCTTGGGGAAGTAGATGTCCGTCGCCTACGCATCGAGAAGAGCGGAATTCCTGACGGCCTGGTATTGGATGACTATTGCGCCGTGATTGTTGGCGGCAGCCCGTTTGATATCGGCACCCCGGCAGCAGACAAGTCTGCCATCCAGAAAAAAATCGAGCAGGACTTTAATCGACTGTTTGATGACATCATAGCCAACGACTTCCCGTTTCTGGGGGCCTGTTCCGGTAATGGCTTGCTGGGTGCCTATCTGGGCACTTCAATTTCTACGCAATACGGCGAGGCGGTCGGTTGTGTCAGCCTGGATCTCACCGAGGAAGGAAAGAAGGATGCCCTGCTATCAGGCTTTCCTGACAAGATCGACGTGCTGCTGGGTCACAAGGAAGCCTGTGATACCTTACCCCGGGGAGCGACATTACTAATGACCGGGCCAGCCTGCCCCGTACAGATGTTTCGTATTGGTGAAAACGTATATGCCACGCAGTTTCACCCGGAGGGCGATGCGGAAGGCTTTACCACGCGAATCCATGCTTATAAACACCACGGCTATTTTCAACCACATGAAGCTGAGGACCTGATCAACGCCGTCAGCGAAGAAGACACCCCTTATGCACAGGAAATTCTGAAGCGGTTTGCCGAGCGTTATAAAGACTAGATGGTGCACTACCTTGTACAAAAGTGTCCGTCCAGTGGTTGTTATTGGGAATACAGACCTAATATCGCTACTCTAACCACCTTTCACCCGGCGAGATAAAACACATGCGTGAAAAAGCAGGTAACTGGATTGAATCCACACCGATTCAGGCCTTTATTATTTTCCTGATTGTCATCAATGCCGTTATCCTGGGCATGGAGACTGCACCACAAATCATGGCAACACACGGTGACCTGCTGCTGATGGTCGATGCCATCATACTGGGCGTCTTTGTTATCGAGATTCTTATCAAACTGTTTGCCTTTCGGCTTGGCTTTTTCAATAACGCATGGAATGTCTTTGATTTTATCGTGGTCGGTATTGCCCTGGTGCCTGCCAGTGGCCCACTGGCTGTACTACGGGCCTTGCGGGTGCTGCGTGTCCTGAGACTGATCTCCATGCTACCGCAGCTCCGACTTGTCGTGGAGGCACTACTGAAAGCTATCCCCGGCATATCTTCCGTATTCGCCCTAATGTCTATCCTGTTTTATGTGTTTTCCGTTATGGCGACAACCATGTTCGGTAAAGACTTTCCCACATGGTTTGGTAGCATCGGTGATTCCATGTACACGTTGTTTCAGATCATGACACTGGAAAGCTGGTCAATGGGCATAGTCCGACCGGTAATGGAACAACACCCCTATGCATGGGCTTTCTTTGTCCCTTTCATTCTGATTGCCACCTTCACCATGCTCAACCTTTTTATTGGCATTATCGTTAATACCATGCAGACCATCCATGAACAGCACTCCATTAACGAAATACATGCCGTAGAAGCTGTGGTCCACGCAGACAGCGACAAGCTCAACCAGCAATTACAAAAACTGGAGCATGAAATTCTGGGACTGCGGACACTGCTACAGGAAAACAAACAGTAATAATCAGCCAAAACGGTTTGACCGAACGAAAAGGTTACTCAGGATCCGCCGTATTGTTTAACGATGCTAAGCACATCGGCAGGACAGATATGTCTATTACCACATATCCGACAACCTCCGGGGGATTAAAGCGTAGACATCAGCCACTAACGTATATCCCACATGGTGATTGCATTCGTAGTATAGTCCACTGCCTGCCATATCAGGCTACCAGATCAACATCTTGACCACCTCTACCTGATCCATCAATGTATTCACAATACCTTATGAGCAAGACAGCGTTACTATTCCCTGCCGGAATGATCTTGCTTACCAGCATGGCAGTGTTGCTCGTCTACATCGGGCTGGGACATTACGCTCATCCTTCGGCTGATGATTACTGTATGGCAAGCGGCGTAAGACAAAATGGATTCATCCCACATTTGTGGGACCACTATCTGGAATGGAGCGGACGCTACGCCAGTAATACACTGTATGCCATTTACCCCATGGTATTTGGTTTTTTTGGCGGCTATCAGCTGATGCCTTTTCTACTGATTGTGTCGCTGCTACTGGCAAGCAATTTTTTTCTGGCCAGCCTGTTCCGCGTCTCAATGCGCTCATATGCTGCCATGCTGATGTCGCTTTGTTTTATTGCGGTATTCCTGATCGGCATGAGAGATACCGCCAGCAGCCTGTACTGGACTGCCGGCGCCATGACTTACCAGACAGCCAATATCCTGCTGTTGTGCATGCTGGGCCTAATCATCCGCTTAATTGATCAGCAGGAAACATCAAGCAATACCAACGGCTTATTCATCGTCCTGCTGTTAGTTGTAATTCTCGGTGCAGGAATGCATGAAACAAATATGCTGCTAGTCACAACAATTGCGGGCATCGTCTTTGGCCTGCGCCTTCGTAAAGGCTGGTCAAGCGCAAAGCCATGGGCAGGACTATTACTGGCCTCTGTTGCTTGTTGCTGCATCGTCTATTTTGCCCCCGGCAATAGCGTTCGGGAATCTACTTTCCCGTTAAGACACGATATTTCCCGGGCATTGGCGGGCAGCCTGAACACAGGCCTATGGACATTGAAGGTCTGGCTGACCAGTCCGTTGCTGATCATTTCAACACTACTTACCCCTGTAGCTGTCTCCAGCATTTACCGGTCTTCAACCAGGGTAATGGATATCTCAAAGCCGTTGATAGTCGCCCTGGTGATTGTCACCCTGGCTATACCTTTTGTATTGCAGTTCCCCGCCTGGTGGGCAATGGGTGGATGGCCACCGGCACGCACAGTTGACGGCATCTATTTTGTCTTCCTATTGAGCTGGTTTTCCCTGATCGGAGCCATCACCATCCGCTATATCAACCGGGACAATTTACTCACCGACAAATGGCGTTCGTCTTACACCACAACTGCACTACTCATCGGCGCCATCATATTCATAATGGCCATTGCCAGTAACAGTAAATTCCGGCGTGCCACCAATGACCTGTTGAACCGGGCCGGCCCCCACCATGAATACATGTTGCAACGTTATGCGCTAATAGGGGAAGCCGTTGCCAGGCAGCACCCCTACCTCGTTGTACCCGAGTTCAGCGGTGAATATCCACGCAGCATCTATTTTAACGACATCAGGCCGGATCCACGTGACTGGCGAAATGTCTGCTATGCAGACTATTTTGGACTACAGCAGATTCGACGTCATCGCTCACAGCGAGTGCCGCAACCTTACAGAGGGGCACCGGCACAAGACAACCGGTAGTAATGTTAACAGGCCCTAGTTACCAGTTTCTTTCATGGCCGTTAGTATTTCTATATTTTCATTCCTGCCGGCAATCCACAATGGCGTCACAAACGAGGTACCTGCCCTTAGTTCAGGGTCAGCACCCTGCTCCAGCAGGAATTCAACCATGTCGTCATCGTTTGCTGCCACGGCATAATGCAACACAGACCAGCCGTTACTATCCACTATATTGATATCTGCACCACTGGCCAACAGATAACGTATGGTTTCCTTCTGCCCCTGACGGCTCACCTCATGCAGGGCGCCGATTCCATTGAGACGAAGTTGGTTGATATTGCCACCACTCTGAACTGACTGCTCGAGCTGTTTCATTGCCCTGTAATCATTGACCTGCAGACGGATTTGATTACCGATAACAAATACCAGAGCCAAGACAACGATGACGACTGTCAGGCGAATGGCATCGGAAAGGAAATGACGGATATAACCGGGTACGCCTGATGCGACCTGATGTGTAAAACCGGGCGGTGGCGCATCCTCCTCAGGTGTATGCGTCTCCTCTACTTTCCCTGCTATATGCTGTTCCCCAGCCTGCTCCGCTTGCCAGGCCTTCAGGTTATACCCAAGTTGATCTGCATTGAGTCTCACCTGTAGACCGCCTAGCAAGATGTGGCTAAAGCGCTGCAGATCAGCCTTCTGCCAACGTGCCTTGCCGAGGCTGCTGCCGGTAATACTGATTTCACGGGCTGCTGATTTGACGTTTCTCATCACGGAATGAGGGGTCTGCCGCCGGATAAACGCGGAATAGAATGCTTGCCTTGCCTCATGACTGACTTCGGATATCGACACAGGCCTGAATTCCCAGTCCAGCGGATAGAACGTCACTCCACCCTGCTGGTTAGTCGCCACCACCTGTTGCCTGTCATTCGAGAGGATAACCGCATGCTGCCTGCTGTGATCCTCGTCCTGTACCGGCTGCAAGATTGCCAGACATTCACCTTGCGGAAATTGCCAGAGTTTGATTTCTCCATCGCGTGCAACAGATACGGCGTGCCGTCCATTGAGTGACAGACCCATATCCGTAACCGCCGTGGCGTGCGCGCTAATAGTTTGATATGCCTTGTTATGTTCCATGTCCCATAGACGGATCGTGCAATCCTTGCTGACAGAGGCAATTACCTGGTCATCGTAGCTGGCGTTGAGAGCAGCAATCCTTGCAACATGTCCTCCCATCTTGCCGATGTCAGTAATATGCCGTGCCGTTGAAAGGCTCCATAATTTAATGGTTTTATCCTCGCCACCGGAAAGCAGGTATTGCCAGTCACTGAGAGGCTGACAGCAGCTAACAGCCTGCTGATGGCCCTTCAGCACCTGCAGACACTGGCCGCTGGGAAAGTCCCATATACGCAGTGTCTTGTCATCGCTACCTGAAACCAGCAGGCGTTCATTCGGCAGGGTATGTAAACAAGTAATGCCTCCCTTGTGGCCGCTCAGTGTCTGCACACAGGTGCCCTGCTGCAGATCCCATATTTTTATCTTGTTATCCCGGGCGCCTGAAATGGCATACTGATTATCAACAGAGAAACCAACCGCCGTGATCGCCGCCGAGTGTCCGCTTAATGTTTGCTGGCAATTACCACTGGGCGAGTGAAATACCTGCACCAGCCCTTCATCGCTACCGGTCAATAGTTGCTTGCCATCATCAGACAGGCTCAGTGCCTGAATCACACCCTGATGACCATAGGATGAATGGCTCTGCTGAACTCCGTTGAACTCTGCGCGCTTCACTTGGATTTAGGGCCTGTGCACACTATAGAAAAAAGGTCATGAACCGTGCAAAGATAGTGGCCCTCGGGTTACCTTGCAGGACGCTACCCCTGGCAAACACATGAACAAAGGCGTCATTCTGCAACAAGCGTTCAGCGGTTGTTCTGGGCATTTGCAAGTCCATGAATTCAATAACGACCGCGGTGTCCGGATGCAGGTCGTGCACCTGAAATCCGTGATAACTCAATCCATCAATGGCAATAGCTGTTGCTTTCGGGATTCTGCGGGTTGTCGACTTGAGTTCTACCGTGTGGATATTCCATCCCCGCATGTCCCTGGGCAGGCCCGTGAAATGCAGTTCAATATCCTTGTATACCTGGTGACCGGTATTACCAAGCGTCAAACGATAATGCATATAACAGGTATCAGGCGCAATACAGGCAGACGATTCCCAGCCTTCCTCGTAGACGAGCTCATAATCTGCCGTAAAGATGACGGTGCGCGGATTAATCAGACCAAAAGACAACACAGCCAACAAGGCGGTGGCGACACCGATCCTGATAGCCGAACGCTTCAGCGGATAAAGGACATTTACAATGCGATCCATCATCCTATACCTTGTTATTTACCGATTCTCACGCCGTCACTCATTAACAGCAAAGCCGATACAATAAACCTGCACAGATTACGATTCCAGAACTACCTCACAGAAACAGCACGCATGTCACAATTCCTGTCGAACCTATCCATTGCATGGCCCAGATCATGGGTTTTCGTATACTCAAGCATGATTTGCGCAGGCGAGTAGCTCAGCCCATAGCGGGCACGGTATTGCTGCAGGCTGGACTCGGTGAAATCAATACCGGACTGCCGCAGGAAGTTTATTATTTTTTTATCCTGCGTATCGGTTTGAAAATAGATAGCTTTCGCCCCAATGCTTGCGGCCTTCAGCAGCGATGGCGCTAGATGATTTGCAACGATGGCTTTACATCCATTACGCAGCAATCGATTCAGCTGGTAGAGGTCGGTTAGCCGGCATATTTCATCGATAAACAGGTACGGCACATCGAACTCTGGCGGCCACCCCTGCTGTTCAATATTAATCCACCGGGATACCTGCCCCGATAAATCCATATGGGATTGACGCAACCACTTCATATAGCTGGTCTTACCACTACCACT
>JAPHTU010000334.1 GCA_026196145.1 Gammaproteobacteria bacterium | reverse complement strand
CTCATAATGGATACGCCCTCACAGCGACACTACTACGCCTTATCGGCTTCAAATACTACCAATGATGGACCCTCTTTATACATAAAGTCGATAAACGTTTTTGTGAGAACCGAAAGTTGTTTGCCCCGTGGATGGCCTATGTACCATTGCCATGAGATCGGAAAGCCCTGTACATCAAGTGTTGTCAGGTCGTGCAGGTCACCACTGGTAAGCGTATGCATGGATAATACAGAAAGACCAAGCCCGCCCAGTACGCCCTGCTTGATAGATTCGTTATTGCCCAGTTCCATGCGAACGTTTAGCTGCTGGCCGGCATCATTAAACCGGTTCTCCATTGCGATACGGGTACCTGAACCTGACTCACGGATGATGAAGGGTTCTTTCGCGATGACCGATAGTGGAATGGCCTTGCGTTTTGCCAGGGGATGATCGGCCGGCGCAATCACTACCATCGGATTGGCAAGGTAAGGCTGGAATTCCAGTTCACTCGAATCAGGGGGGTGGCCGATCAGGTACAGGTCGTCCTGGTTGTTACTCATGCGTTCCAGGATATGTTTGCGGTTGGTTACCTCCAGCGAGACATTAATCCCGGGATAGCGCTGAATAAAATTACCGATTAAACGAGGTGCAAAATAATTGGCAGTTGACACTACTGCAATACGCAGTTGGCCGCTATGCAGGCCTTTCTGATCGTCAATCAACATTTCCAGCCGGCTGATGGTGCTGAGGATATCGCGCGTGGCCTCGTGCAGCGCCTGCCCGGTATAGGTGAGCGATATCTTTTTACCGATCTGTTCTGTTAGCGGTAGCCCGATGTCTGATTCCAGCTTCTTGATCTGCATGGACACGGTGGGTTGACTGAGAAACAGCTCCTGCGCTGCACGGGTGAAGCTCAGTTGGCGGGCGACCGACTCGAAGACCTGGAGCTGACGCAGGCTGATGCGTCGAGCCAGTTTGTTGGTAAGTGATTCATTCATAGATGAAAGTCTATTATAACTATAATAAATATCAATTAACGTTTATGAGTAATCGTCCCTATACTCTATACCTGAGTAAATTAGTCAGGAATTAACAAGCACAGCGTAAATCGTAAGCAATTGATATATATAGATAAATTAATCAGCATACGGAGAGGTGAATATGTACAACCAGGGCAATGAATTAGAAAAAGATGCGATTGTTTTCAATGCTGACAATGTTTTGCTGGCGTTGGAGCGCGTTGATGATGAGGACATTAGACGTAATTTTATTTTCCAGTCAGCAGCATACCTGGGCGTAGACCTCGCTCGCGCCGGGCAGGCTTCGATGGCAGTGAGTGGAAACAGGCATCTGCTGCCTGATGAGAGACGTGTATATATGACGGTTAATGCAAGCGTATTGTGAGGCCGGGATAATCGACAGCTATCCCGTAGGTCAATGAGCATTCGTAGTGATCAAAAAAGGAGAGATAGTCATGCCAGAAAAATGGTTACAGATAAAAGGAGATCCGTCCATCCGGGAATTTTTGTTTCAACAAAGTCGTGTTGAGGGCGCCTTTGACAGCGAGCTGGATCGGGTCCATCAAATTGCACATGCGTTATTATCCAGCAAGGGCGCTTTCCATTTGAAAATTCATTATTCATCCAGCCAGTTAACATGCTGGTTTGCAGATGATGCCTATCGCTATCGCGTTTATGTCAAGGAAGAGGTCCTGGCGCCAGGTTTTCTGGACCAGTTTCGTGAATGTAATATGTCACATTTGCAGCCACTGGTTAATTCCGATGATGTCACTGCCATTCTTGACGAGTTCAAGCGGTTGCGCATGACGGACAAAAATATTTACATGCGTAACGGATCAATAAATCGCATCAACGGCATGGTGGGGATGACGTTCTCCTGTGATGGTGCGCACTATATTGACCATAAAACCTTTTTTAACCAGCTCGATAATTTTGGTACCTGCGATGTCGGAATAGAGTCGCGTTCCGCTGCAGCTGCTGCGTAGCGTTGGGTCTTGATGGGTTAATGTCGCTGCTTCGCAAACCGTACTGGCTCAGCATGCTAATGGTGCGTCATGCTAAACAGCCAGATCCAGGTAGCCACCGCCATTGTCCAGGCAATGGCGGTGGCATAAAGCGGTAT
>JAPHTU010000254.1 GCA_026196145.1 Gammaproteobacteria bacterium | reverse complement strand
CCTGAATCCTCTGTAGTTACAATGTTTGTTTGCACTTCCATTATAACTACTCAGATTCAGGCTTTCTCATTTACCCCGCAACTGTGGGACAGTAGTGCCCTAAACCCGGCCCCTTTAGTAAATGGCGGAGAGCGAGGGATTCGAACCCTCGATACGCGTTAACGTATACGCCCTTAGCAGGGGCGCGCCTTCAGCCACTCGGCCAGCTCTCCTATTCAACTCTGTCTATCGCATTCATCAACGCGATTTAACCTATCTCACTTCGGCGCGGCTGCTACGCAGTTTCGCGCGTTACTTCGTACATCCTGTACTTCGCCCCTTCAGGGTCAGTGTCGCTGCGCGTCACTGTTCAAAATGGCGTCGTGCCATTTTGTCAGCCACTCGGCAACTGTTCCCGACGTTGCCCTACCTCCTGCATCCCTGCAGTCGTCAGCCAGCTCTCCTATTCAACTCTGTCCATCGCATCATTGACGCGATTTAATCTATCTTGCTTCGGCGCGCCTGCTATGCAGGTTCGCACGTTAAATTCCTATTCCGCAGTTTCCTCGGCGGTAGTATCTACATCACCACCTTCCTGCTGGATTTTTTCAAATATCTCTTCACGATGGATTGAGACATCTTTTGGTGCATTGACTCCCAAACGCACCTGGTTCCCCTTGACACGCAAGACGGTGACAGAAACATTATCACCAATCATCAGCGTCTCGCCTACCCTTCTGGTTAATATCAGCATCCTGGCTTCTCCTTGCCTGACCCTCTGGATTCACTGCTCCTCGGGACACAGTGATACATTCCTTTGCTGACCAGCCTAGCTGCCGGTCTTTATGCTTATTATTTTTGAATTATCGCCCAGACATAATTTGAACACCAGTCTGTAATGAAATTATTCCTGCTCCAGCCCGAATTTTTCGTGCAGGGCGCGCACTGCCAGCTCCAGGTATTTTTCATCGACCACAACGGAAATCTTGATCTCTGAGGTGGATATCATCTGTATGTTAATACCTTCTTTTGCCAGGGTTTCGAACATGCTGCTGGCGATACCCGCATGGGAGCGCATACCTACACCGACGATAGACACCTTCACAATCTTGTCATCACCCTCGACGTTACGTGCACCCAGCTCTTTCGCTGTTGTCTCAAGTAGGCCCATCGCCTTTGCGTAGTCATTACGGTTGACGGTGAAGGTGAAGTCGGTGGTGTCATCCTGACCCACGTTCTGCACGATCATGTCTACTTCAAGGTTGCTGTCTGCGATAGATCCCAGGATCTGGTAAGCAATACCGGGATGGTCGGGCACACCGGTAACCGTCAGTTTTGCCTCGTCACGATTGAATGCAATACCTGAAATAATTGGTTGTTCCACGTCTGATTCCTCATAAGTGATTAGTGTGCCTTCGCCGCCCTCTTCGAAAGAAGACAGCACACGAAGCGGCACATTGTATTTGCCTGCAAATTCAACAGCCCGGATCTGCAATACCTTGGAACCCAGCGATGCCATTTCCAGCATCTCCTCAAAGGTAATGCGGTTGAGACGCCTGGCCTCGGGCACCACGCGTGGGTCCGTTGTATAGACACCATCAACATCGGTAAAGATCTGGCACTCATCGGCCTTTAATGCCGCCGCCAGTGCGACTGCCGAGGTATCCGAGCCACCCCGCCCGAGGGTGGTGATATTGCCGTGTTCGTCCACACCCTGGAAACCGGCAACCACCACGACCCGGCCTGCCTTCAAATCCTGGTGGATCTTCTGGTCTTCAATCTGCTTGATCCGGGCCTTGGTATGCGCATCATCCGTGAGGATGTGTACCTGTGTGCCCGTATAGGAGCGTGCTGGCTGGCCGTATTTTTCCAGCGCCATACTCAATAGTGCAATGGTGACCTGCTCCCCTGTGGAGACCAGTACGTCGCATTCACGCGCCGGCGGTTGATCGGTAATCTGGCTAGCCAGCTCTATAAGACGGTTGGTTTCGCCACTCATGGCCGATACCACCACGACCAGGTCATGCCCCTGGGCCTTGTACTCAATGATGCGTTTTGCGACCGCCTTGATTCGGTCTACCGTGCCGACCGAGGTACCGCCGTATTTTTGAACAATAAGTGACATGATTTACCTGGAAAACGTTTTCCTAACCGAGCCTGGATTCTACCCACGCGGCAACCGAGGCCAATGCAGCGGGTAATGCTGCCGCGTCACTGCCACCTGCCTGCGCCATGTCCGGGCGACCGCCACCGCGACCACCGACCTGCTCCGCCACCATATTGACCAGTTCACCCGCAGGTACCTGTTTACTGGCGTCCTTGGTCACACCGGCAATCAGCTTGACCTTGCCATCTTCAACACTGCCCAGCACAACTGCCGCGCTACCCAGCTTGTTTTTCAGCTGGTCGACAGTCTCGCGCAGCATTTTCACATCGGCATTATCGATGGTTTCTGCCAGCACCTTGATGCCTTTCACATCAACTGCCTTGTCGGCGATATCGTCACCTTGTGAGCTGGCCAACACACTTTTCAGTTGCTCGAGCTCCTTGTCCACGACCCGCAACCTGTCCGCCATGGAGCGGACATTGTCTGCTATATCGTGCCGTGAGCCCTTCACCAGCGTCGACACAACCTCCAGGTCATGTTCGATCTGGTTCATATAATCGAGCGCGCCCTGCCCGGTAACGGCCTCTATGCGCCGGACGCCTGCGGCAATGCCGGTTTCCAGGATAATCTTGAACAAACCGATGTCGCCGGTTCGCTCCACATGTGTACCGCCACAAAGTTCGACTGAAAAATCACTCATGCTGAGTACACGCACAACATCGTCATATTTTTCGCCAAACAACGCCATGGCGCCAGCGGCGATGGCAGCTTCCTGGTCCATCAGGCGCGTTTCGACCTCATGGTTGTTGCGGATTTGCTGGTTAACGATCTTTTCAATCAGTTCCAGCTCATCATGCTTGACCGGGTTCGGATGTGAGAAGTCAAAACGCAGGCGTTGTGCCTCAACCAGGGAGCCCTTCTGGGTCACGTGTGTACCGAGTACCTGGCGCAGGGCCGCATGTAGCAGGTGGGTGGCCGAATGATTCAGCACGATCGCCTGCCGGTTTTCGGTATCGACCTGTAACTGCACGTTATCACCAATGCGCAGCACGCCTTCTTTTAACTGGCCAATGTGTACAATGGCACCACTACCCTGCTTCTGGGTATCGTCAACCTCAAACTCGGTAGAACCGATCGAGATAACACCCTTGTCGCCAATCTGGCCGCCGGACTCTGCATAAAACGGGCTATGCTCGAGTACCACCGAGCCTTCCTGACCACGCAAAAGTTCATCAACCGCCTGGCCGTCATGCACCAGTGCAGTGATTTTTGCTGAGTCTTTCAGGTGATCATAACCGGTAAAATCTGACACCAGCGTGGGGTCCAGGCTTTGACTATAGTCCGACTGGAATGACCCTGCTGCCCGCGCCCGGTCACGCTGTTCGTCCATGCAGGCCTCAAAACCCGTCATGTCCATGCCCAGCTGTCTTTCACGTGCAATATCTGCCGTCAGATCAACAGGGAAACCATAGGTGTCATATAACCGGAAAATGGTCTCGCCGGGTATATCACCGCTGCTCATACCCTTG
>JAPHTU010000148.1 GCA_026196145.1 Gammaproteobacteria bacterium | reverse complement strand
GTCGTTCATGCCTCGTATGGCTTGTAGAGTGGGCTTTGCCATTGGATGGAGTACCGATGCTTCCGTGAATACTTGAGAATTAATAGATAATAAAAGAAAGATTACTGTTCAGCAGGCCGACCCAGTACCAGCCTGGCAACTCCGCCTGATTTGAATCTCGATAAATCAACTGCCTCGCCGGCATAGCTCAATTCAACATTTTGTGTACGCCCAATAATCAAATGCAACTCACCATCATGTGCCACACTAATCTCCTGCCCATTACGAAAAGTGCCTGCCTCCAGGCGATTACCATCCGCATCATCTACACGTATCCAGGTATCGTCTGAAAATTTCATCGTTAAGACGGGTTTTACCACTTCCTGTATCATAGCGGCCACGTCAGCTTCGCCTGTAGTTTCAGCCTCGATCGGCTTATTCTGCTCTACCATCTCCGGACCAGCTGCTTCTGCCTGACTAATTTCAGCCGGTTCCATTTCACTGCTCGTGTCCATATCCATCATTGCGGCGGCTTCATCAGGCCCATCCGGCATTACAGGAACACCGACAGGCGCTGTCTCCTCCATAGCAGGTGCCGTGCCACTGTCTTGCTCAACAACAGTCTGCTCAGGTTCCAGCAGGTAAAATGGTTGTTCTATTACCCATAGCGCCAGGCCTACAATCAGCACTACAACAAGCCCAATACCAATACACCTGCTCCATCCATCCTGACCACAGGAAGACTTGGCAGGACGACTGCCATGTAATAGTGGCTGATTGGCTGAATTAACCTCATCAAATGATTTCAACAAAGCAATAGGTAAATCCATCAAGCGAATATATGCCAGTAAATAGCCCCTGATATAGGCCGGTTCAGGCAAAAACTCGTAGTCATTATGCTCAAGCTTATCGACAACGTGCGGTTCCAGATTGAGTCTGCGAGCCACTTCCTCAACCGTCATGGATTTGGCTTCACGCGCGTTACGCAGTTCCCCTCCGATCTTTATTGCGGGACTATCAGCCTGTTTGTCTTCTTCAGTCGCTTCACTCATCGACTGGATATCTCCTCGAGTAGCAATCTTGTCTGGACTGAATCAGGAAACCGGGATTTCAGCCGAACCGCATAGTTGGCAGCAGCATCCTTGGCCCCCAGGTTTTTTTCTATCTGATAGCCGGCCCACAGCGTCTCAGCAGTATGGCTTGCCACAGGCGTGTAACGCTGCAGATATGCCCTGCCCTGGAAATATTTTTTCTGCTGTATGCTCAGACGCATCATATTCAGCAATGCTGTCGGCATCGTTGGCTGCTCTTCCAGGGCCTGACGAAAATAACCCTCTGCCTCGGCCGTTTCGTTTATTCGCATGGCGCATATGCCTGCATTGACTAGTGGAAGCTGCGGTGCAGGATACAGGGGATTGTTGGCCGCCAGTTTTAACTGCTCAATACCTTCGCGCTGGCTATGATGCCGGCACAGAAACTGGCCATAATTATTTCGCAGCCTTGGATCATTGGCATCCAGTGAAATCGAGCGTTTGTAATGCTCTTCAGCCAAGCTGTTTTCGCCCATCTGCTCATACAGTACCGCAATGGTGGTATGGGCAATGGCAAGATGCGGGTTGTAATCCAGTGCCTTTTTCAGTTTTGACAATGCCAGTCCGAAGTCTTTCTGCTTCATGTACTCAATACCCAACTGGGTATTCAGATGGGCGGGAGAATTCAGATAAGATTCCCTTGGCTGCTTATCGGCATATTGTGAATTGCTACCACTGCGAACACCTGATGTCCCGCCACCCTGGCATGCGCTTAATGCCAATACGGCAAGTAATGATAGTACGACTTTTACGTACACATTCATTGCACCACCACCTGCCTATCGCTAATGACTTGGATATCCGTACTACCACGCATCAACCGGTTTGATACCTTGCCTGCCAGCTGTCCACAGGCGGCGTCGATATCCTGCCCCCTGGTTTTTCTGATTGTCGCCACCAGGCCAGCGGCCTGTAAAGTCTCGCTAAAGCGCCTGATCTGGTCAGGACTGGAACACTGATAAGGAATGCCCTGAAACGAGTTGAACGGAATCAGATTAACCTTTGCCCGTAATCCGCGTAATACCTGTATCAGCTGGCGCGCATGTTTCACCTGATCATTAACCCCGTCGAGCATGACATATTCAATAGTAATTTTACGGGTTGCACGCTCCCCGATATAACTACGGCAGGCATCCAGCAACTCACGGATCGGGAAACGTTGATTCAGTGGTACCAAACGGTTTCGTAATTCATCGTTTGGCGCATGTAGTGAAATTGCCAGGCTGACATCCAAATCTCCGGCAAGTTTATCAATATGTGGCACAACACCAGCAGTGCTCAGAGTGACACGGCGGCTGGAAAGACCGTAGCCAAAGTCATCCATGAATACTCTTAACGCAGGAATGACGTTTCGATAGTTATATAACGGCTCACCCATCCCCATCATGACGATATTGCTAACCACATTATGCCGCTGACCAAAACCACCCAACAGCTTGTTGGCCAGCCATACCTGTCCGACAATCTCGGCTGTTGTCAGGTTACGGTTAAAACCCTGCTGCGCCGTCGCACAGAAGGTACAGTCCAGAATGCAACCAGCCTGAGATGAAACACACAGCGTACCGCGATCTGACTCTGGAATGAAAACGGTCTCGATAGCATTGCCATCAGGAAACCGGAACAGCCATTTTCTTGTACCATCATCAGAAACTTCATCGCGCACGATCTCTGGCAACACAATTTCACAATATTCATTCAGCCAAGCGCGCAAGGCCTTGCTGATGTTGGTCATCTGATCAAAATCATTTACGCCATTTTGATGCAACCACTGCGTTATCTGATCGGCGCGAAAGCGCTTCTCACCATGCTCGACAAAAAATGCCGCCATGGCCTCCCGATCAAAGTCCAGCAGATTGGTTTTGCTAGTCATCTAGCGCGTGCGTTCGCACACCCCATCATCACCAAAAAAGAAATCAATTTCCTGCTTTGCGGTCTCAGGGGCATCAGAACCATGCACGGCATTTTCATCAACCGTGGTGGCAAAATCGGCACGTATGGTACCCGGGGCTGCCTCGGCAGGATTGGTGGCGCCCATCAACTCGCGATTTTTGGCAATAGCATCCTCGCCCTCCAGAACCTGTACAACCACAGGGCCGGAAATCATGAATTCAACAAGATCCT
>JAPHTU010000265.1 GCA_026196145.1 Gammaproteobacteria bacterium | reverse complement strand
GTGATGGTGGCTTCCAGATGTGTTGCATGGAGATAATGACCGCCGTCAATTACGATATCCCAATAACAATCATCCTGTTTAACAACAACAGTATGGGACTGATCAGAAAGAACCAGTACCAGCAATACGAACAGCGATTTATCGATTGCGACTTTACCAACCCGGACTATGAACAACTCGCCAAATCGTTTGCCATTGACTATCATCGTGTTGAATCAACCTCCGACCTGAACAAACTATTCGACAACATTGCAGATAAGATCACGCTGATCGATGTCGTCATAGATAAAGATGCCTTCCCAAACTATCATTCAAACCGTTAGACATAACTCCGGTTTGTGGTCTGAAAACCACCCTGCACTTCATACCAGCCTGCAGCTGATTGATTCAGACAACAACTTTCCTGCTCTGGGCCTGCAACTGGAATCTGCGTTGAAGCAGGACGATAACGATGCCCTGCTATCGTTATATCATCAGGTGATACCGCTGTTTGAAGACTATCTATGGAAACATGAACAGTTGCATGAACAATCACAACTGCACCAGGCCCTGTTTCTTGAGATGGAAGCCATTGCAACTACCCGGCCCGATGACAAGCGTCATCAGATTATTATTGTTATTCCCGTGGCAGACCGGCCGAGACAGCTAACCAGCGTTATCAACAGCATTAAAGAACAGTGCGAGCATTTTGGATACGGCGGCAATTCAAACCACAAGGTTTCGGTTGTCATCGCAGACGACAGCATTCACGAGCAATCCATCGGGCACAATCAACAACTGGCCGTGCAGACAAGCAAGGCAGCTGTGAATACGATCTACTTTGGCCGCAAGCAACAACAGGAAATCATCGACAGCCTTTCTGTAACTGAAAAACAGAAAGTTTACCGGCAGGTCGGCTTGCTTCATGCTGATGCCGATGGGCACAAAGGTCCGTCTGTCATGCGGAATCTAAGCTATCTCTACCTGAATCGTCACCACAAGAACAACCCTGACACGATCTGTTATTTCATCGATAGCGACCAGCTGTTTACGGTTGACTCAGAAGACACAGAAAAACCGACCATCAATTATTTTTATTATCTGGATCGACTATTTTCAGAAACTGGTGCACTGGTCGCAACCGGCAAGGTCGTCGGCGACCCACCCGTATCGCCTGCCGTGATGGCGAACACCCTGCTGGATGATGTCATCTCATTTATCGACAAGGCCCTGCAATTGAAGCTGGATGATCAATGTCAGTTTCATCAGCAACATGACGCGAACGTAAATGAAGCTGCCTATCATGACATGGCCGACCTGTTCGGATTTTCACCTGGTAGCCAGGTCTTTGAATATGCCTGTCCACTGTCAGGCAAGCATAGCAACCGGGATTGCCTTACCGATCTATGCAATCGGCTTGGTCAGTTCTTTTATGGTGAACATCCGACCCGCTCTACGGCCTATCAGCATAGCAACCCGCTGGAAAGTATCGCACCGGCCAGGACCGTTTACACCGGTAACTATGCATTCAAACTGGCGGCACTGGATTACTTTATCCCCTTTTCCGATCTACGGCTTAGAATGGCAGGCCCTACCCTTGGCCGGATTCTGAAACAGGAAATCGGCAAGCAGTTTGTCACTGTCAATCTACCCATGCTGCATAAAAGGACGCTCAGAGACACGGGTACCGCAGAGTTTAGACCCAGTGTAAGTCAGGAGAACCAGCTGGTTGACCTGTCAAAGGAGTTTGTTCGCCAGTACTTTGGTGATGTCATGCTATTCAGTGTAGAGCAACTCACAACACTGGGTTATCCATCTGACACGCCTGATGAAGATGCCATACGGTCGATAGTGATTGGCGTTGAGGAAGCACTGCGCGAAAAATACGCCAGCAAACAATTGTTGATTCTGGACAAGCTGAATACGCTGCAAGGCATCACCTCCCACATCAAGGATCACTACCCCGCTGGCAATGTGAAGAACGAGATAATCGAAGCGCTGAAAATATTCGGCAACAACATCAATAACAATTACGGACCGGATTCCGGGAGTTTCAGGCAAATCAATGACGAGAACATCAGGGCCGACTATCTGGATAAAGTCGTTACTGCCATTGCTGAGTACAACACCGATCTGGCAAACTGGAAAGCGCTACTGGCCTCACAATAATGAATGTATTTATTCTGAATGCCGGGCGCTGTGGTTCTACAACGTTCATCAAGGCCTGCCAGCACATCAGCAACTACAGCGCCGCGCATGAATCCAATATTAAGAAACCTGGATCGTTGCGTTTAAGCTACCCTGCCAACCATATTGAGGCCGACAACCGCCTGAGCTGGTTTCTCGGCAGGCTGGACAGGCAATACGGCAACAATGCCGTCTATGTTCACTTGCAACGCAACACTGATGACACAGTCAAAAGTTTTCTAAGGCGGTCACACTTCGGCATTATGAAGGCCTACCGTGAAGGTATCTACATGACAGACAACCCGGACTCTCCGGCAGCGTTTGTTGAAGACTATATCAACACCGTCAACACAAACATCCGGTATTTCCTCAGGGATAAAACGCACAAGATGGACTTTAGCCTGGAACAGGCAAAAGATGATTTCAGGAAATTCTGGGAATTGATTCAGGCAGAAGGCGACATTGAGTCCGCCCTGGGCGAGTGGGATATTCCTTACAATAAATCTGAACCTGTTTAAGCGAGAATTGAAAGACG
>JAPHTU010000124.1 GCA_026196145.1 Gammaproteobacteria bacterium | reverse complement strand
GGGAGATAAAGCCGACATAATACCGGCCGCCAGTCGACTGGACGGCGGGATTCAGTTCATTTCAGGAAACCTCACTTTGCAGGAAAAATTACTCAAATCGATCTTCAGCTTTTCCTCCATGACGCTGATTTCACGCATCCTGGGGCTGGTGCGGGATATTGTATTTGCGCGTTTCTTTGGTGCGGGGTTGGCGACCGATGCCTTTTTTGTGGCCTTCAAGATCCCGAACTTCATGCGCCGGTTGTTTGCCGAGGGGGCGTTCTCGCAGGGTTTTATCCCGGTGCTGTCGGAATACAAGGTGCAGCGGGAACATGATGAGGTGCGGGAATTAATTTCGCGTGTGATGGGCACGCTGGGCCTGATCTTGTTGGTGCTCACTGGCCTGGGCTTGTTGCTGCTGCCACCACTCTTTGACTGGCTGGGTCTGAACTGGTTTAGCGGCGAGGAAGAGAGAAAGTTTCTGCTCGCGGGTGACCTGATCCGCTGGACCTTCCCCTATATCTTTTTTATCTCCCTGACCGCACTGGTGTCCGGGGTACTTAATACCTACCAGATCTTTGCCCTGCCGGCATTTGCACCGGTATTGCTGAATATTGTGCTAATCGGCGCAACCCTGGGATTCGCGCACCAGTTTGAGCAGCCGGTCACCTCAATTGCCATCGGTGTGTTTGTTGCCGGCGTGGTGCAGTTGCTGTTCTTGTTGCCGGCTCTCTATCGCCTGCGCCTGTTAGTGGTGCCGCTGTGGGGTTGGGCGCATGACGGGGTAAGGCGTATCGTCAAGCTGATGGTGCCCGCGATATTCGGTGCCTCGGTGGTGCAGATCAACCTGATGATTGATACCGCGATCGCCTTCCTGCTGGTCAGTGGCAGCGTGTCCTGGCTGTATTATTCAGACCGCCTGGTCGAGTTTCCGCTGGGTATTTTTGGTATCGCCCTGTCGACGGTGTTGCTGCCCGGTCTGTCAAAACGTTTTGCCTCCAATGCAGCTGAGGATTTCTCCCGCATGATGGACTGGGGGCTGCGCCTGGCATTACTCATCAGCATTCCTGCTGCAACCGGTTTGTTTTTTCTGTCCGGGCCATTGATCGCTACCCTGTTTGGTTACGACGCCTTTACCCCGCACAGCATCCAGATGTCGAGCATGAGTTTAATGGCCTATGCCGTCGGATTGCCGGCATTTATCTTTGTGAAGGTGCTGGCGCCGGGGTTCTTTGCCCGCCAGGATACGCGTTCACCGGTGAAGGCGGCGGTGGTGGCCATGATCGCGAATGTCAGTTTAAATATCCTGTTTGTTGTCAGCCTGTTGATGATAGATTTTGACGGGGTGCATACCGGGTTGGCATTGGCGACCAGCCTGGGGGCTTATGTGAACATTGGTCTGCTGTTGTACTGGTTATTGAAGGCGGATGTTTACCGCCCATTGCAAGGCTGGCCCGGCTATTTTATGCAGGTTATGCTGGCCAGCGGTGTCATGGCTCTTATCCTGTGGTGGTTTTCCGGCGATATTGATCTATGGATAGCAAGGGCGTTTATGCAAAGGTTGTTCTGGTTATTACTCTGGGTTTTTACAGGTGCCGGAATATTTGGGATCGTGCTATTGTTACTGGGAGTCCGGCCCACGCAGTTATTGCGACCGACTCAACATAATCAAGAATAAACAGACTTAGGGAGGGGACACCATGAGTGGTGTCATCGAGTATAAACTGTATCCAGCCGGTCAGTCGCCGGTAAGCTTTCGTGTGACGCTGGATCCTTTTTCCGCGACCTACTCATTTCCCAATCCGGATTTTGCCCCGCGCTGGACTTATCTGGAAGAGCATCAGTGTAGTCATTGTCCCTTGTCTGCTGATACCCAACAATTGTGCCCACTGGCGGCGCGCGTGGTGCCGTTTGTGAAAAAGCTGAGTCATTTGAGCTCAATTGATGAGATGAAGGTGGATGTGACGCAATTCGATCGCACGCGGCATATCGTTGCGCCCGTGCAGGATATCCTGGGCTCTCTGCTGGGCCTGTTTATCGCCACCAGTGACTGTCCCCATACACGTTTTCTCAGGCCCATGGCGTATTTTCACCTGCCGCTGGCAGATGCAGACGAGACGGTCTATCGTGTGTTGTCGATGTACCGTCTGGCACAATACTTTCGCAAGGAAAAAACCGGCAAGGCCTATGCAGGATTTGAAAAACTCAATGACCTGTACGGCAATATGGTTGAGGTGAATCAAAAGCTCAGCAAGCGCATGCGGCTGGCCCTGAGTGAACATGAAGACAAGCAGGACGGCACGCTCAATGCCGTTTCCCTGTTGGACGCCCTGTCCCAGTATGTGCCGGCTTCCATTGAGGATTCAGTCAGGGATCTGGAGCCCATCTTTACCAGTTACTGGGACGAAATATCGTAATTCTTTTCCTGGCCGATTGATTAGCCGCAGCAGGCCTGTGCGGCTATAATGCGCCGCTTTGTCGATACTAATTGCCTGTTCCATGCGACTAGTCCGTGGTCTGACCAATCTGCCTGAAGCCGCTGTTCCCTGTGCGTTAACCATTGGGAATTTTGATGGCGTTCATCGTGGCCATCTGGAAATCCTCAGATTGTTGGTGGATGCGGCCGGTCAGCGTGGCCTGTCGACGTCACTGATGGTGTTTGAACCCCAGCCGATGGAGTACTTTCTGCAGGACAAGGCACCCTCGCGCCTGTACCGGTTTTCGGAAAAGTTGCGGGTACTGGAGACATTGAAGCTGGACAGCGTGGTTGCGATGGAGTTTGGGCATCACCTGGCACAGATGAAAGCCGAGGACTTTATTGCGCATATCCTGGTAAAGCGCATGAATGTGAAGTACCTGTTAATCGGCGATGATTTCCGCTTTGGTCATGATCGTGCCGGTGATTTTGAGATGCTGAAATCGGCATCGAGGCAGCATGGTTTTGAATTGCATAGCATTGACAGTGTGCTGGAGTCCGAGCGTCGCATCAGTAGCACGGCCATTCGCGAATTATTGCACCAGGGCGAGATCAAGGCGGCCAGTGCCCTGCTGGGACGGCCCTATGCGATGTGTGGTCGCGTGATACATGGCAAGAAGCTGGGACGGCATATTGGCTGGCCGACAATTAATATCCCGGTCAGGCGGCGAAACTCACCGGTGGCGGGTATCTATGCGGTACATGTTTCGGGTATAGAGGATGACAGGGTGCTGGACGGGGTAGCGAGTGTTGGTACACGACCTACTGTCGATGGCGAGGGCTGGTTGCTGGAGGTCCATCTGTTTGACTGGTCAGGCAGTTGCTATGGGCGCCGCGTGGATGTGGAGTTTGTCAGGCATCTGCGAAATGAACAAAAGTTTGAGAATATTGACGTGATGACATTACAGATTGAGCGTGATGCAGCACAGGCAAGGAAGGTATTAAGCGCATGACGGAAGAAAACAAGATGGATTACAAGGCGACGTTGAATTTGCCGAAGACCGGCTTTCCCATGAAGGCGAATCTGGCCAACCGTGAGCCGGAGATGCTGAAGTTCTGGGACGAGCTGAAGTTATACCTGAAGCTGCGCGAACAGGGTAAGGGTAAGCCTAAGTACATCCTGCATGATGGCCCTCCCTATGCCAACGGCGAGATTCATATTGGTCACGTCGTTAACAAGGTGCTGAAGGACATCATTATCAAATCCAAGACCATGAGCGGTTTTGATGCGCCCTACGTGCCGGGCTGGGATTGCCATGGCCTGCCGATTGAACATAACGTCGAAAAGAAAAAAGGCCGTCCGGGACAGAAGATCCCTGTGCATGCCTTTCGTGATGCCTGTCGTGAATATGCCGGCAAGCAGGTCGACAATCAGCGTAAGGATTTTATCCGCATGGGTGTGAATGGTGACTGGCAGAACCCCTACCTGACGATGAATTATGAATTCGAGGCGAACATTATTCGCTCGCTCGGCAAGCTGATCGAAAATGGTCATTTGCATAAGGGTTCCAAGCCGGTCTACTGGTGTACCGACTGTCGTTCGGCACTGGCTGAGGCCGAAGTGGAATACCAGGATAAGACTTCGCCAGCCATCGATGTGCGTTTTAGTGTTATCGATAGTGCTGCATTTGAGGCGGCCAGCGGTGCGAGTGTGGGTGATCTCGGTGCGAGTATGCCGATATGGACTACCACGCCATGGACATTGCCGGCCAACCAGGCCGTATGCCTGCACCCGGACCTGGAGTACGTGGTTGTAAAGGCCACTATTGCCGGGCAGCAGGAGATATTGGTGCTGGCCGAGGCCCTGAGCCAGGAGTGTCTGCAACGTTACGGCGTTGAAGATTCAGAAGAACTGGCGCGCGTGCCCGGCCATAAACTGGAAGGTCTGCAGCTTGCACACCCCTTTTATGATCGCAATGTGCCGGTAATTTTAGGTGACCATGTCACCACGGAAGCAGGTACAGGGGCGGTACATACTGCGCCGGGCCATGGTGTAGAAGACTTTGTTGTCGGACAGAAATATGACCTGCCGGTTGATAATCCCGTGGGTAACGACGGCTGCTTTGTAGCAGGTACCGAACTGCTGGAAGGACAGTTTGTTCTCAAAGCGAACAAGCAGGTGCTGGAAATCCTGACCGAGCGGGGAAAATTAATACACGATGACGTCATGCCGCATTCCTACCCTCACTGCTGGCGACATAAAATTCCAGTCATCTTTCGTGCCACACCGCAATGGTTCATCAGCATGGACCAGAAAGGCCTGCGTGAGAATGCACTCAAGGCAATCGAGAACGTGAACTGGATGCCGGACTGGGGGCAGGCGCGTATCAGGGGCATGATCGAGAATCGCCCGGACTGGTGTATTTCGCGCCAGCGTACATGGGGTGTACCCATCGCGATCTTTATCCATAAGGACACGGAAGAGTTGCATCCGAAGTCGCTGCAGCTGATTGAGCGGGTTGCGCAGAAGGTTGAACAGGCAGGTATTGATGCCTGGCATGAACTCGATAATGCAGAACTGCTTGGCGACGAGGCCGAACAATATGTCAAGGTAACCGATACCTTAGATGTCTGGTTTGATTCCGGTACTACGCATCATTGTGTACTGGAACAGAATGACGACCTGCATTATCCCGCAGACCTGTATCTGGAAGGTTCCGATCAACACCGTGGCTGGTTCCAGTCCTCGCTGCTGACGGCAATTGGAATGAACGGTACACCACCTTATAAAACGGTACTGACCCATGGCTTTACCGTTGATGCACAGGGCAAAAAGATGTCCAAGTCCCTGGGTAACGTGGTGCAACCGCAAAAGATTGTAAAGACCCTCGGTGCTGATGTTCTGCGCCTGTGGGTGGCGGCCACCGATTATCGCAACGAGATGAATGTCTCGGATGAAATTTTGAAGCGCATGTCGGATTCCTATCGTCGCCTGCGTAATACGGCCCGTTACCTGTTGGCCAACCTGGAGGGTTTTGATCCTGCCAGCCATCGTGTTGCCGCTGGTGATATGTTGTCACTGGATCGTTGGGCAGTTGATCGTGCCCGCCAGCTTCAGGAAGAAGTCATCCATGCCTACGATGATTTTAACTTCCACCTGATATACCAGAAGGTGCATAACTTCTGCGCGGTTGATATGGGGTCTTTCTATCTCGATATTCTGAAAGACAGGATCTACACTATGGATACCGGTGCCGTTGCGCGTCGTTCGGCGCAAACCGCCATGTTTGATATTGCCGAAGCATTGGTACGTTGGCTCGCACCCATACTGAGTTTTACCTCGGAAGAGATCTGGAAGCATTTGCAGGGAGAACGCAGTGAGTCGGTATTCCTGACCGAGTGGTACGAAGGTCTCAATGGTCATGAAGAGCGTGAATTTGACGATGCCTTCTGGGCACAGGTCATGTCCGTACGCGATGCGGTTTCCAAAGAACTGGAGAAGGCGCGAAACGAGAAACTGATTGGCTCTGCGCTGGCAGCCGAAGTAGATTTGTATTGTGACGATGAACTGGCTGCTTCACTGGACAAATTGGGTGATGAGTTACGTTTTGTGTTGATCACGTCCTATGCCAGGGTTCACCCACTGGGTGAAAAGCCGGATAACGTGATTGCAGCAGAAGATATGGAAGGGCTGTTTATGCGGGTAACGGCTACTGAACATGAAAAATGTGAACGCTGCTGGCATCATCGTGAAGACGTGGGTTCGGTAAATGGACATGAAACCATTTGCGCACGTTGCGTTAAAAACGTGGACGGCGATGGTGAACAAAGACTGCATGCATGACGATGGACGCCATGAGTCGTAGCCGTTATGCACGCCACTGGTTATGGCTGTCAGTGCTGGTCATCCTGGCTGACCAGTTTTCAAAATGGTTGGCCGAAGCCTCTTTATCTGCCTATCAGCCGGTGCCGGTTATACCCATGTTTAATCTGACACTGGCCTATAATTCGGGTGCTGCGTTCAGCTTTCTTAGTGATGCAGGGGGCTGGCAACGGTGGTTCTTTATCGCGCTGACGATTGCTGTGGTCACCATGCTGTTTAGCTGGTTATGGCGCATGCACGCCGAGGAACGCCTGCATGCCCTGTCCATCTCCCTGATCCTGGGTGGTGCTGTCGGTAACCTGATTGATCGTATCTGGCTGGGTCACGTCATTGATTTTCTGGACGTCTATTATGAAACTCACCATTGGCCTATCTTTAATATTGCTGACTCCGCTATAACAGTTGGTGTCGTATTGCTGATATATGACCTGTTCGTTAATGATCATGGAGAGCACAAGGACAGTGACTGAAATCACGGCAGGCTCCAGGGTCACAATGCATTTTTCCCTCACGCTGGAAGACGGCACGGTTGCCGAGGATTCGTTCGATGATGAACCACTGGAGTTCATTATGGGTGATGGCTCGCTAAATGAAGGCCTGGAGCTGGGCTTATATGGCATGAAGGCCGGTGATGAAGAGACACTGACCATGTCACCCGAACAGACCTTTGGTTTTCATGACCCGGACAATATCCATGAAATGTCACGCAATGATTTCGACCCGGACACACCATTGGAAGAGGGTATGATCATTGGTTTTACCACGCCGGCGGGCGATGAGGTGCCCGGCATGATCCAGCAGGTAGCCAAAGATGCTGTCACAGTTGATTTCAATCATCCGCTGGCGGGGCATGATTTGCTATACAGGGTAAAAATTCTCGATGTAAACTAAGAATATTGATTTGTGCCGTTTCGTTTGCTGTTAACAAAACAGGAGAATGATGATGGAGCTACAGCCTTACCTAAAAGTCATGGTCGACAAGAATGGCTCTGATTTGTTTTTTAGTGTAGGCGCACGGCCAAATGTAAAGGTAGAGGGCCACACCATTCCCGTCGGCTCCGAGCCGGTGGATTCAGAAACCATAAAAACACTCGCCTACTCATTACTGAGTGAGGATGAGATTGCGACGTTTGAATCCGAACTTGAACTGAATATTGGTTTTAACCGCGAAGGCATCGGCCGCTTCAGGGCCAATATCTACCAGTCTCGCGGCGAAATATCGATGGTTATTCGATATATCAAGGAGACCATTCCGGATATACAGGAGCTGGGCCTGCCGGCGATTCTGCAAAAACTGATTCTGGAAAAGCGTGGTCTGATTATGATCGTCGGTGCAACCGGCAGTGGTAAATCCACCACGCTGGCCTCCATGATCGATTACCGGAACCAGAACCTGTCGGGCCATATCCTGACAATAGAAGATCCCATCGAGTTTGTTCACGAACACAAAAAGTCGGTAGTCGATCAACGCGAGGTTGGTACCGATACCCGTAGCTATGATGCGGCCTTGATGAACGCCCTGCGTGAAGCACCGGATGTCATCGTGATTGGCGAGGTTCGAGATGAGGAGGTTATGCGCCGGGCTATCCAATATGCAGAAACCGGCCATCTTTGCCTGACCACCCTGCATGCCAGTAATGCCAACCAGGCACTGGAACGAGTTACGAATTTCTTTGCTGAAGATGAGCGAGAGCGGGTATTGCAGGATCTCGGGTTTCATTTAAAGGCGATTGTTTCCCAGCGCCTGGTGCATGGTCTGAATGACAAACGCGTGGCACTGGTGGAGGTTATGCTGAATTCAGCACATATCGCAGACCTTATTACGCAGGGCAAGATCAATGAAGTCAGGGAGAGCATGGAAAAGCAGGTTGAGGATGGCGTCGAGGGCGTCAGCACCTTTGATCAGTCGATACTGGAGCTGTGGCGTGCTGAAAAGATTAGCGCCAGCGAGGCGGTGCGCAATGCAGATTCACAACACAATGTGCATATGAAGATTGAGTTTGAGAAGCCGGGATCGCTGGATGATACGGAAGATGTGGATTTGACGTTGGGAGGGTAGTGGTATTGGTATTGGTGATATTGCTCGCGCAGAACCAGCTATATTCTTCTTGATTTCATCCTTGGCGCGCGTGTTACTTTAGGTTATGTCGCACATCCAAGTGCTCCACCCTTCGGGCCAGCCTATGGCTGTTCGGCATAGCTCCTGCTGTGCTCGCCGGCAAAAGTAACCGGACAGATTTACAGGAGTAAATCTGAACCGCTTTAGCGGGCCACGAAATGGCGAGGCACAGGCGTGTGGAGTTAAACCACTGCTTCCAATACGCTGCCCTGCGGGTTCCCTTATATTTCTGCTTAAATCCGTCGCTGCGCAACTCGTTACGCTTTTATGCCCTTTGAGTGCAAATAGTGCTCGTTTAATACGTATTCAAGCAGAAATATCAGTCAGCGCATAAGTCACGAAGATAAAAAGCCACTATTTAGGCAACTTGCGCACAGATTAAGGACTATCCCTTTTTATTCTTCTTCTGCTCGGCAAGAAGCATCTCCAATGCTTGCAGTAAGTCAGTAGCAGAAAGGATGCCGACGAGCTCCTCTTCCTTATTCAGTACAGGCAGTGCTCCAAAACGGTGTTCAATCAAAACCTTTGTCACTTTATGTAATGACTCGTAGGTGTGAGCAACCACCAGGTTCGTGCTCATAAGATCCTTAACGGTCAATTCATCATCAAGATTATAGATGTGCGACAGATCCGGAGCCTCATCTACCCACTCCGGGCGACGAAGGTCGCGGTCACTGATAATACCAATAATCTTATTGTCATCATCTACGACAGGGAAATGACGAACATCATCTTCACGCATTCTGAAAAACGTATGACGAACTCCATCATCAGGATGTGCTGTTAGCACCTTTTGAGTCATGAAGTTGCTAACCTTCAATACAGACATTTTTACTCCTTGTTTTTATATGATATTGCTATCCTGTTAAAGGATGGCATGGCCACTCGTCAATTTATCGGATTATGGAAAAGCCTACTGGATTTTCTCTAACTGACGATTTGCACTTAGAACTGCCACAGCTTTTGTAGTTGAATATTGGTCTGCCACGATAGATTTGAGACAAAATAGCAGGAGCTATTTTGAACAGTGACGTGAGTCTCTCGCCCCGAAGGGGTGAGCTACATGGATGCAGCGAGTAACCACAGTCCCAAATTAAGGATCAATCCTTTCAACCCCATTCTCTCCACCCAATAACAATACATCCGCACCTCGTTCGGCAAACAGGCCCACTGTCACAACACCGGGAATCTGGTTGATTTCCTGTTCCATTGTTAACGGATCGAGAATATCCAGCCCCTGGATATCAAGAATTTCACAGCCGTTGTCAGTAATGAAACCTTCGCGCAGTACCGGCTGACCGCCATATTTCATTAGTTTACGGGCCACCATGCTGCGAGCCATGGGGATGACCTCTACAGGCAAAGGGAATTTGCCCAGCCGATTGACGAGTTTGGAATCATCCGCGATACAGACAAACTTCTCGCTGGCTGCAGCGACGATCTTTTCGCGGGTAAGAGCGCCACCACCACCCTTGATCAGGTGCAGGTTGCGGGTGGATTCATCGGCGCCATCGACATAAATAGACATGCCGTTGACATCATTCAGATCGTATACCTTGATGCCGTGTGCCTGCATGCGCTCGGTGGAAACGACCGAGCTGGATACCGCGCCATCGATCTTTCCCTTAACGCCGGCGAGGAAATCAATAAAGTAGTTGACCGTTGAGCCAGTGCCGACACCAATAATTTCTCCGGCTTCGACGAACTCCATGGCTGCTTTTGCAGCCTGTTTTTTGCCAGCTTCCAGCGACATAATGATTTCCTCTTGTTTTCAAAGGCGGCAATGATACCCTGTGCCGTTTCAACGTAAAAGTCACCCAGTGTAATGCTGCAACACGTAATATGATCAATATCGACAATCTGTTAGAGAAAATAAAGACTGCCCGCGTCTATGACGTGGCCAGGCAGACGGCACTGGAGTATATGCCATTGATGTCCGTGCGCCTGGATAACAAGGTTTATGCAAAGCGGGAGGACCAGCAGGATGTCTTTTCATTCAAGATTCGGGGCGCTTACAATAAAATATCGGCTTTATCTGCCGAGCAGCTCAGTAAAGGCATAATCGGGGCATCCGCGGGCAATCATGCCCAGGGAATTGCTGTCGGGGCCAATCGGCTGGGTGTTCAGCCAAAGATCGTGATGCCCAAGACAACGCCTGACATCAAGGTTGATGCCGTGAAACGCATGGGTGGAGAAGTGATACTGCATGGCAATACCTATGACGACGCATCCGCCTATGCGCATGAATTATCAGCTGAGTCCGGTGCGAGTTATGTGCATCCTTATGATGATGAGGAGGTGATCGCAGGGCAGGGTACAGTCGCCATGGAAATTACACAACAATCAGAAGAACCTCCCTATGCGGTTTTTATTCCGGTCGGTGGTGGCGGCCTGATTGCGGGCATGGCTGCATGGCTCAAAAATGATAACCCTGATATCAAGGTTATCGGCGTTGAGCCTGATGATGCGCCCTGTATGTATGAGGCACTCAAGGCAGGCGAGCGTGTTGTGCTGGACCATGTCGGGATATTTGCAGACGGCGTTGCGGTAAAACAGGTAGGCGAATTGCCATTTGAACTGGCAAAGCAGCTGGTAGATGAAGTGATTCTGGTTAATACCGATGAAACCTGTGCGGCTATAAAGGATATCTACGATGAAAGTCGTTCAATCATGGAACCTGCCGGCGCATTGGCGCTGGCAGGCATGAAAAAGTATGTCGCAAGAGAAAAAATTAACGGAAAAAACCTGATTGCAATCAATTCAGGGGCAAATATTAACTTTGACCGTTTACGACATGTTGCCGAGCGCGCCGAAATAGGTGAGCAGAAGGAAAGCATCTTTGCGGTAACGATCCCGGAAAGACCAGGTAGTTTTCATGAATTCTGTCATCTACTCGGTAACCGTGGCATTACCGAGTTCAATTATCGTTATGCGGATGAAAAAAATGCGCATGTTTTTGCAGGCATACAATTGAAAGAGGGCGAGAAAGAGAAGCAGTTGATTTTGCATAGACTGGAAGAAAAACAATTTCCGGTAGTTGATCTGTCACATGATGAGCTTGCCAAGCAACATATTCGTTATATGGTTGGTGGCCGCTCACCGGGATTGAATAATGAACGATTGTATCGCTTTGAGTTTCCTGAACGACCTGGTGCATTGCTGAGGTTTCTCAGTACCCTGCGTGGTCAGTGGAATATCAGCCTGTTTCATTACCGTAACCATGGAGCAGATTATGGTCGTGTACTGGCTGGGTTCCAGGTGCCTGATAATGAATTGGAGGACTTCCAGTGCTTTCTTGATGAACTCGGTTACAGCTATGGAGATGAAACGCAAAACCCGGCTTATCAATTGTTTTTGGGGAGTCTTGGTTGATGCTAACTTATTGATTATGAATAAAAAAAGGCCTGCTAATGCAGGCCTTTTTTGTGATACAGGTCGAGAGTTAACGGCGTCTTGCAACCTTTCTTCTCGCCTTCTTCTTAGAAGCTTTTTTCTTAGCGACTTTCTTTCTACTAACTTTCTTCTTGGAAGCCTTCTTCTTAGAAGCTTTTTTCT